>CACYZS010000061.1 GCA_902778985.1 uncultured Ruminococcus sp. | reverse complement strand
CAGCCGCGTCGGCAAGGTCGCCGCGGATAAAGATCCAGCGGTTATCCGGGCGCTTTTTCGCCGTCTCTTCGATCTTTTCGAGCCGCGCCTCTTTGAGGCGCACGTCGTAGTAGTCGTTGACGTTGTCGAAGCCGATCACGGTGATCCCGTTTTCGCTTGCGAGCAATCCTTCGGCGAGGTTCGCGCCGATGAAACCGGCGGCGCCGGTCACGAGTACCGTTTGTCCGTCAAGGGTGATATTCGGTGCGATCATTTTTCGATCCCCCTGTAGTTTTTCTTGACCTCTTCGTAACTTTTCAGATCACCGATATCGTAGCGGCTTCCCGGCATCTCCATCGCGTAGACGGTTGATACCGACGAGAGCCAGGCGATGAAACTGCCGGGCGCGTCGACGCCGCAGCCCGATGCGATCCCTTCCTCGATCCGGCGGGCGTCCTCCCGCGTGAAGTAGTAGAAGGGCGGGCAGCACCAGTTGGATTTCGGTTCCGCCGGCTTCTCGACCATCGAGAGGATCCGGTCGTCCGATCCGACTTCAAGCACGCCGCACTTTTTCAAGCGTTCAACGCTCGGCTCGTAGTAGCGGAGCACCGAGGACGCGCCCTTCCCCTTCGCGTAGGCGAGGAAGCGGGCGAGCGAAAAGTCGAGCAGATTGTCCCCCGCGATCACGAACAGTTCGTCGTCGAGCGAGAGTTCCCGGACGGCAAACGCCACGTCGCGCACCGCCCCGAGCCGCCCCTCGTTGCTCGTGGTCCCGTCGTCGAGGACGGTCAGGGGCAGCGGCTTGGTCTTCGCCCACTCAAAAAAACAGGGGGCGAACTTGTGGTTGGAGATCACGACGTACCGGTCGACAAGTCCCGTCGGCGCGATATCGTCGAGCAAATGGTCGAGAATGGTCTTCTCCCCCACTTTCAAGAGGGGCTTCGGGAAGTTTTCGGTCAGCGGGTACAGCCGGGTGGCGTACCCCGCCGCAAGGATCAGGCATTTCATTCGGCGTTTTCCTTTCGTTCAGGGCGTAATGGCGGAGCAGTACAGGCGGCTGTCGGTCGGGAGCGAGGCGAAATCGATCGTTTCCGCCGCCGTTTCAAGCGTCACTTCGCTTTCGGCGACCGAGCAGAAGAACTCGAACTGCGCCTCGGTCATGGAGCGGACGTAACTCTGCCCCTCGGTCTCGTAGAAGACGGCGCGGCGGACGGTTTTGTATTTGAATCCGATGGGCTTCGCCGCCCGGTCGAAGGTCTTTTCGTCGTCGATCCCGTACTGGAAGAGCCGCTCGCACGCGGCGTCGAGTTCGTCCTGCATTTTCTCCCCGAGCGAAAGATCCTCTTCCTCGAAAAGCGAGGCGGCGAAAACGATCCGCTTGATCCGGGCGTCGGCTTCCGCGCGCACCTTTTCGGCGTTGGTGACGCCCGGTTCCGCCTCGGCGTTCCAGTACGCCGGGGTGTCGGACGCGGCGGGATCGACGCGCGACTGTGTGGTCAGGTACGAATACTTATACGCCGAGAGCCAGTAGACGTAGAGGTCGCGCCGGACGGTCACCGTCCCGTGTGAGATCATCACCTCGCCCCGCGAACGGTAGATTCCGAGCGGGACGAAGATCGCGGTCAGGATCAGCGCCGCGATCAGGGCGAGCACGACGATCGCGAAAACGGTATGCCCGCGTCCGCTCTTTTTGACTGTTCCGGTATCGTTATTTGTCACCGTTATCCCCCGTTCCCGCCCCGTCGGGGCGCACTTCTTTCTGTTTTTCTTCGTATAGGAGCAGCACGCGCGCGGCGCTCTCCGCCGCGTCCTCGCCGCCTTTCAAGCGCAGGAACACCCCGACGTCGCGACCGCCGCCGAAGCGCAGTCCCGACCGCTCGGAAAAGACCAGCGCCCAGACCGCAAGATCCCCGACGCCTTGTGTGACGAACCGGACGTCGCCCGAGCGGAACTCGACGCGAAGCAGTCCGATCCGCGACGCCGCGGCGCGAAGCAGCGACAGCCAGAGCAGACGCCGCGTCTCCTTCGGCGGTTCGCCGAAGCGTTCGCGGAACTCGGACAGCACGTCCGAAAGATCGTCCTCGGTCAAAATCAGCGAGATCTTCTTATACATCTCCATCCGGTGCGCCGAGAGCGGGATATAGGACGAGGGGATGTTCGCCGAATCGGGATAGTCGATCTTCGCCTCGCTGATCTCCTTCGCGACCTTTCCCTGCTCTTCGAGGATCGCTTCGTTTAAGAGCCGGATATAGAGGTCGTAGCCGACCTGGTCGATGTGCCCGTGCTGTTCCGCGCCGAGCAGGTTGCCCGCCCCGCGGATCTCGAGGTCGCGGAGCGCGATCTTGAATCCCGCGCCGAACTCGGCGTATTCGCGGATCGCGGAGAGCCGCTTGATCGCGATCTCCGAGAGCGCCTTGCCGGGACGGAAGGTGAAGTAGGCGTAGGCGTGGCGGCTGCTCCGCCCGACGCGTCCGCGGATCTGGTGAAGTTGCGAGAGCCCCATGCGGTCGGCGTTCTCAATGATCAGCGTGTTGGCGTTGGGAAGGTCGACGCCGGTCTCGATGATGGTGGTGCAGACCAGCACGTCGATCTCGCCCCGGACGAGCGATTGCCAGATATCTTCGAGTTCGTCCTTGTCCATACGCCCGTGGGCGTAGGCGACGCGCGCCTCGGGGAGCGCCCGTTTGACGCGTGCGGCGACAAGGTCGATGTCGTCGATCTTATTGTAAAGGTAAAGCACCTGCCCGCCACGGGAGAGTTCCCGTCGCATCGCCTCGCCGATCACGACGTCGTCGTGGGCGAGCACGAAGGTCTCGACGGGGTGTCGGTCGCCCGGCGCTTCGTCGAGGATCGACATATCGGCACGTCGACGTCGGCGGCAAGTTTCTTCAACTTTTCCTTCTGCGCGACGCCGAATCGCTGTTCCTCGTCGACGATCAGCAGTCCGAGATCGCGGAATGCGACCGACGCGCCGAGCAGGGCGTGCGTTCCGACGATCAGGTCGATCTCGCCGCGTTTGAGGCGGCGCAGGATCGCCGCCGCTTCCTTCGGCGTGCGGAAACGAGAGAGCATCTCGACGGTCACGGGGAATCCCCGCATCCGTGAGAGCGCGGTCTGGTAATGTTGGAGGGCAAGGATGGTGGTCGGAACGAGGATCGCGACCTGTTTGCCCGAAACGATCGCCTTGAAGGCGGCGCGAAGCGCGACTTCGGTTTTGCCGTATCCGACGTCCCCGCAGAGAAGGCGGTCCATCGGCACGGGGCGGAGCATATCGGATTTGATCTCCTTGATCGCCTCGGTCTGGGATTCGGTCTCCTCGAACTCGAAGGCGTCGTCGAACTCGCGTTCCATCTCGCAGTCGGGGGAGAACGAGAAACCGGGGCGGCGCTGACGGCGGGCGTACAGGTCGATCAGTTCCTTCGCCATCTCGCGCGCCGCGCTCTTGGCTTTCGCCTTGGCTTTGCCCCATTCGGGACCGCCGAGACGAGAGAGTCGGACCGTCCCGTCTTCCGCCTTCGCGCCGATGTAGCGCGAGATCATTTCCAGCCGTTCGGCGGGGAGAAAGAGTTTGTCGGTCCCGGCGTAGCGGATGGCGATATAGTCGCGCGTCGCCCCGGCGACCGTCATGGTCTCGATGCCCTCGAAAATACCGATCCCGTAGTTGGCGTGGACGACGTAATCGCCCTCGGAAAGGTCGGCGTAGGAGAGGATGCGCTTTCCCGCCGACGCCTTGTGCCGCGTCCGCGATTGGCGGCGACGGAGCGCGTCGGAGCGTTCCTCGTCGGTGCGGGTGGTCAGGACCGCGATCCGCGCGTTCATCAGTTCGTAGCCCGAACTGACCGTCCCTACCCCGACCGTGATCACCCCCGCGGGGACGGTTTCGGCGTCGGGGATCGCGTCGGACGGGGCGCGGCGGGCGGGCAGATCCTGTTCGCGAAGAGAAGTTGCGAGGGCGTCCGCCTCGGCGTCCGAACCCGCGAGCAGAAGGATCCGGTATCCCCCGGAGAGAAACGAGCCGATCTCCTCGGTCAACATCTCAAAACGTCCGGCGTAGGAGACGGTACGGCGGCAGCGGAACCCGAACAGTCCCGCGAGCCGCGTCGCGCCGATCCCGCCGCCGAAGGGGTTGACGTGGACGGCGACCGTCGACGAAAGAAGTCGGTCGAACTGCGACGCCGTCGGGGGCGTGATCGCGTATTTGCCGACGAGGGTGCCCGCGTCGAGCAGGTTTTTTAAGGTCTCGATCACAAGGGCGGACTGACCTTCAAGGCGCTCGCGCACCTCGCTGGTCCCGAGCAGGAAGGAAACAGGGTGTCCGGTCCCCGGCAAAAAGTCGAACAGGGTCGACGCGTCGGGCGAGACCAGAGGGAAATACTTATCGAGGAACGAAAGATCGGTCCCGCCGTCCAACGCCGCGAGTTCGGCGGCGTAGACCTCGCGGGCGTGCAGCGCGGCGTCGGCTTCCCCGTCGGAGACGAACGTCTTGTTCTTCCCGGAGCGCGCCGGGGGCGCGGGAAGTTTCGACAGTTCCGCCTTGATCACCTCGCGCACCTTGGCAAGCGTTTCGGGCGTCGGCAGGATCTCGCGGGCGGGGAGCAGCGTGATCGGTTCGGTCTCGGTTCCGGTGATCCGCTGCGAGAGGGGATCGAAACGGCAGACGCGGTCGACCTCGTCGCCGAAGAAATCCACGCGCAACGGCAACGGTTCGCCCCCGGGATACACGTCGACGATGCCGCCGCGGCGGGCGAACTGTCCCGCGCTCTCGACCGTGTCGACGCGCCGGTACCCGGTCTCCGAGAGCGTCTTCACGAGCGCGTCGGGGGAAAGGAGCGCACCGGCGGAAAGGATCGTGCCGCACCCGGCGAGCCGCTCCGCGGAGATCGTCGGTTGCAGGGCGGCAAAGGGGGTGGCGGCGATGGCGTCAAACTCGCCCGAGATCGCCCGATATAACACAGAAAGCCGCTCACGCTCAAGATCGTGAGAGGCGGTCATATGGTAGAGGCAGAATTCCCGTGCGGGATAGGCGGCGGCGCGAAGCCCGGCGTCGGAGAGCATCGCCGAGACCCGGATCGCCTCGGCTTCGTCCCGGCAGAAGACCAGGGCGGGTCGGTGCGAGGGGTCGCTGCGGTGATCCCGGATCGCCTCGGCAAGAAACGCGTCGGCTGCCCCGCCGGACAGTCCGTTGACGACGATCGGCAGCGGTGTTTTCGCCGCGACCGTCTCGGAGAGCGTGATCGACGCGCCCCGGAACTCCCTGTCCAAGCGGATCGGATTGGTGACTTTTTGCATGGAGCGTCCTTATATCTTTCAGTGGGAATAGCGGTTCATGGCGGTCTCGATCTGCCCCGACGCGATCAGCGTCGCGGCGTCGAAAAAGTCGGCGGCGCGGTCTGCGATCTTTTTCGCGTCGTCGGGCGGCAGTTTCCCGAGCACCCAGTCGACCAGGTCGTATTCGGGGTGGGGTTTCTGCCCGACGCCGATCCGGATCCTCGGAAAAGCGTCGCTCCCGAGTTGATCCGTAATGTTGCGAAGACCGTTGTGCCCGCCGTGCGAGCCGCTTCGCCGGATGCGGATCCGACCGGGTTCAAAGGAAATATCGTCGCAGAGGATCAGGATCTTTTCGGGCGGGATCTTGTAGCCGCCTCGCCCGAGAGGTTCATATAGGTCTCGGGTTTCAGAAACAGTACGCCGTGTCCTCCGAGCGCGCCCCGCCCGGTCAGTCCCTTGTGGGCGGCGCGGTCGATCTTCACCCCCGCCTTTTCCGCGATGGCGTCGATCGCGACGTACCCGGCGTTATGCCGCGTGCCCCGGTATTTGTCGCCCGGATTGCCCAGTCCGACGATCAGCCATTCGACGGGCGGCAGCGGTTCCTCTTTTTTTCCGGCGAAGATGCGCCGGAACAGTTCGTTCAGGTCGGTCATGACGCGTCAGATCCCCCCGAGTTCGGCGTACCGACGGTCGAGGTCGGCGATCCACGCCGCGCTTCCGGCGTCGCTCGGCATCGCGTACCCGCCGCGCGGAGAGAGCGAGAGCGAACCGATCTTCGGTCCGTCCGCCAAACATGAACGCTTGAACTGCTGCGAGAAGAAGCGACGGAAGAAGGTCTTCTCCCACCGATAGATCTCGTCGAGCGGATAGTCGGGGGAGAACGCGCTTACGGCAAGCCGCAGGATCTTACCCGGCGCGAACCCGTAGCGAACGGCATACCAGAGGAAGAAATCGTGCAGTTCGTAGGGACCGACGATCCCCTCGGTCTTCTGCGCGATCTCTCCGTTTTCGGGAGGGAGCAGTTCGGGGCTGACCGGGGTGTCGAGAATATCGCGGAGCACGTCGGCGACCGCCTTCTCGCCCTTGGCTTCGTACTCGTTTGCGACGGCGGCGACGAGGTGGCGCATCAGGGTCTTCGGCACCCCGGCGTTGACGCCGTACATCGACATATGATCGCCGTTGTAGGTCGCCCAACCGAGCGAGAGTTCGGAGAGGTCGCCCGTCCCGACGACCAGCCCGCCTTCCCCGTTCGCCAGATCCATCAGCACCTGCGTCCGCTCGCGCGCCTGCGCGTTCTCGTAGACGGCGTTGGTATTCTTCGGGTCGTGCCCGATGTCGGCAAAATGCTGTGCGACCGACTGTTTGATATCGACTTCGGAGAAGTGTGCGCCGAGCGCATCGGCGAGTTTTTCGGCGTTGCCGCGCGTGCGTCCGGTGGTGCCGAAGCCCGGCATCGTGACGGCGCGGACAGATTTGCGGGGAAGCCCCTGCAGGTCGGCGGCGCGAACCGCGACGAGCAGAGCGAGGGTGGAATCAAGCCCGCCCGACACCCCGACGAAGGCGCACTTCGCGTACGCGCGCTCCATCCGGGCGGCAAGCGCGCGGGATTGAATGTTCAGGATCAGTTCGCACCGCTTCGCCAGTTCCGCGGGATCGTCCGGCACGAAGGGCAGACGCCGGTAGATCGGCGTCGGGAGCGCCGTTTCGTGAAGGTCGAATTCGACCTTGTCCCAGATCTCATAAACATCATCCGACGGCGCGCGGCGGCGCTCGGAGAGGATCAAGTCGAGATCAACCGTCGCCGAGAGGATCGGCGCGTCCGCAAACGGTTCCGCTTCGGCAACGATCTTCCCCGCCGAGGCGATCAGTCCGTGCCCCGAGAAAACGAGGTCGGTCCCGCTCTCGCCCTTGCCCGCGCCCGCGTATACGTAGGCGGAAACGGTCTTGGCGGACTGGACTGCGACGAGCGACCGACGAAGGGCGGCGCGCCCGACGGTCTCGGGATCGGCGGCGAGGTTGACGATCAGCGTGGCGCCCGCAGCAGCGTGACCGACAGAGGGCGGCACGGGGGCAAACAGATCGTCCCCGATCTCACACGCGACCGTGACGCGCGGAGCGCCCGCGCACACGAAGAGTTGGCGCGTCCCGAAAAGACACGTCTCTCCCGCAAAAGAGACCACCCTGTTCTCGTCGGGCGCGGGGGCAAACACCCCGCCCGCGACCGTCTTCGGCACCAAGCCGATCAGCCGCCCGCGAAACGCGACGGCGGCGGCGTTATACAGTTTTCCCCCGACCGAGACCGGAAGACCGACAAAGGAGAGCAGATCAAGATCCGCCGTCCCGTCGAGATACTCCCGGAGCGCCGTTTCCGAAGCGGAGAGAAGACACGACGAGCGGTAGAGTTCGCCCGCCGTCGCCGTCGTCAGGGCAAGTTCGGGGGTAACGGCGACCGAGATCCCCTGCTCCGCCGCCCTCTCGGCAAGCGAAACGAGTTCCCGCGCGTTCGCCGCGGGATCCCCGACGCGCGCGTTCGGATTCAGCGCGCCGACGATCAGAAAACCGTCTTTCATACTTTTTCCTTTCCGTTCCCCCGTTTCGGGGGATCCATACGCCCGACCGTCAGTCGGCGTTCTCCTCGCGCACCAGGATCAGTTCGTTTGCGTAGGGCAGCGATTTGATCGCGTCGCAGAGAACGTGCCACTCGGTGAGTTTGTGCGAGCGGCGGGCGTAGTACATATTGATCAGCACCTCGTAGTTGAGGGTGACCGTCCGGAGTTGGTTGTAACTCTCGGGGAGCAACTGGATCATATCAAGCCAGTCCTGGCGATCCTTGGTCTCGACGAAACGAAGACGCGCCGCTTCCAGATACGAAATGACGTTATCCAGCACCGCGAGCCCCGCGTCGCTCATACCGTCGCAGGAAAAGTCCTCGCGCCCGAAGGGTTTGGCGTGAATCTTGTGCATCGTACTGGTCGAGTTGGCGACCGTGCCGACCTTGTAGGTATCGAACTCCTTCCACCAGTAGAGCGGGCCCGTGATATCGAGCGAGACCAGCACCTGACGAAGGAATTTGCGGTGATCCGAACCCGCCTTCGCGAGTCTCTGCGCAAGAGACAGGTCGTTCGGTCCGAGGACGAAGGTCCCGTCGGGCTCCACGTGGCTGTCGTAGCGGTCCCAACTGTTCAGGGGGTTGCGGGCGCCGCGGATGGCGTTTTCAAAGTTCATGACCGAGATCCGTTCGACTTTCAGCATATCGTTTCTCCTTTTCCCCGGGTATTCCCCGCGGGTGTTTATTAAACCGTTATAATGCGTCCGTCAGACGCGCTTGAAATGGAAGACCGCGGCGTCGAAATCGTGCAGATCTCTCCACTCAAGCGGCAGTCCGAGTTCGGCGAGCGTGCCGCCGCGGAAGGTCGCGCCGGTCTCCTCGACGAGGTACGCGGCGGAGAGATCCAGCCCGGGCAGACGGAAGAGCGGGCGCTCGGCGTTGGTCAGGGTAAGGAGTTTCACCAACGTCAAAGCCGCCTTCGACTTGTCCTTGGCGACGAGCAGGAACCCGAACGCCCGCACGTCGAAGGGATCGGCGATCCGGTAGAGGTCGCCCGAGAGGACGAGATCCTCGTCGCGGCGATAGAGTGCGTTCTGTTCCGCGATCTGCGCCTTTTCCTCGGGGGGCAGTTTCGAGAGGTCGAGTTCGTAGCCGGTCGGTCCGAGATGCGCGACGGCGCACCGGGTGGCAAACGGCGTGGTGCGTCCGTTCTGGTGATTGGGGCAGACCGAGACGTGGCAGGACATCGCCGAGAGCGGATAGCAATAGGACGTGCCGTACTGGATCATGCACCGCATCCCCGCGTCGGTATCGTCCGACGTCCAGATCTGCGGGAAGTAGCGGAGCATCCCGAAGTCGTAGCGCGAGCCGCCGCCCGAGCACCCCTCGAAGAATACCCGGGGATTGGCAAGGACGATGCGGTCGAACAGATCGTACAACCCGAGCGCGTATGCGTGCGCGAAGCACTCGCGGTCGCGCGGATCGGCGGCGGGAGACCACAGATCCGAGACGTTGCGGTTGCTGTCCCACTTGACGTAGTCGATCGCGTTCTCTTTCAGGACACGGTTGACCGATTCAACGAGATAATCGCGCACCTCTTTGCGGGTGACGTCGAGCACCAGTTGCCGCCGCGAGAGCAGCGGTTCGTACCCCGGACACCCGATCGCCCAGTCGGGGTGGGCGCGGTAAAGATCCGAGTCGGGGTTGACCATCTCGGGTTCGAACCAGAGCCCGAATTTCAGCCCGCGCTCGTGGCAGCGGTCGATGATGGGCGTCAGCCCTTCGGGCAGTTTGTTCCGGTTGACCGTCCAGTCGCCAAGTCCGGCGGAGTCGTTCACCCGCGCGCCGAACCAGCCGTCGTCGAGAACGAAGGTGTCGATCCCGGTCCCCTCGGCGGCGTCGATGATGGCGAAGAGGCGCTCGTAATCGAAGTCGAAATAGGTCGCCTCCCAGTTGTTGACCACGATCGGGCGGGGCTTGTCGGCGAACGCCGGGTTGACGATGTGCGCGCGGGCAAGATCGTGGAAGGCGCGCGAAAGTCCGCCGATCCCCTCGGACGAGTAGACGAAGACCGCCTCGGGCGTGTCGAAACTCTCGCCGGGGGCGAGGGTCTTGGAAAACGCGAAATCGTTGATCCCGCCGATCAGGCGGGTGGAACCGTTCTGCGCCCCCTCGCAGGCGATCTTCCACGACGAGGAGTAGAGCAGCGCGATCCCGTAGGCGCGCCCCGCGTTCTCGGTCGCCGTGTGTTCGACCAGAGCGGCGAAGGGGTTCAGGGGTGCGGAACTGCTGACGCGTTTGCTGTCAACCGAGGCGACGCCGTGCCGGATCGGGATCCGTTCGGGCGTACGCTCACGCGCCCACGCGCCGTACAGCGTGATCAGATCGTAGCCGTTGCCGGGCAGATCGAGCGCATCCGAGTAGGCGCGTTGGATCTTCAAATCGCTCTTGCCAGTATTGGTGATACGCGCGGCGCGCGCGACGGCGGGCGTATCGTCAAAGACGGTATAAAACAGGTCGACCGAGACGCCGCGGACGGCGTCGGAGAGCGTCACGACAAGGGTCTCCCCGCCGCGGCAGGTCGGAAGCCCCTTCAAGGCGTGGTTCTTTTCGATCCGGTACCCGGTATAGGTCAGGTCGAGCGCGGTCTCGCCGTTCTCGCCCCGCAAAACCAGCATGGGTTCGCGGTAGTCGCCGCGCCCGTACGCCGGCGCTTCGACGGCGATCTGGTTCTGACTCTTCTTCCCGGGAACGCGGGCTTCAAACGAGGTCGCCGCCTCGGTCCGGTAGAGCGAGAGGTCGCCGTCGACGACAGACGCGCCGAAATAGCGGTGTTCGAGCACCCCGTCGGTGACGCCCATCGCGTAGGTCACGCCCTTCCCCGTCAGGGTGAAGGTCGCACTCTTCTGGTCGAAAACGATCATATTCGGTTCCTTTCCGTGGTTCATTCAAGCAATTCGGGGGGCAGTACGTCCCCGTAGGAAACGGTATAGCGCCATTCGACGGAGTCGCCCGGCGAAAGTTGGCAGGACGAGGCGCTCCGGTCGATGAAAACGCCGTTGACCAGAACGATCCACCCCGACTCGTTCCCCGCCGAGAATTCGGCGAGATCGTTGATCGAGGAAACGTAGTACGAGTTGCCGAAGACCGACTGATACGCGATCCGGAGACGCGCGGGACGCTCGGCTTTCAGGAGCAGATCGAACGCCGTCATGCCCTCCGTGTAGAGAAAGCGCGTTTCGGACAGGTAGATCAGTCCGTCGGGCAATTCGTTTCTCACCGACGGAGAGAGTTCGTCAAGATGTCCTTCGAGCGCGCGGCAGTCGATCGAGAGGGTCACGACGTCCGCCCCCTCGGGGATCTCTTCGGGACGGAACAGGTAGTGATCCTCGACCGACTCGACGTGCCCGAAGAGCAGAACGCCGACGACGGCGAGCAGCAGCAGGAGATACCCCGCCGCGATCGGGATCCAGACCTTTTTCATCTCTATCCTTTCGGATCAGCGGCTGCTGTCGTAGTAGGGAAACTCGATCCGTCTGGTATCGATCTTCTCCCAGTTGGCAAAATCGTTGGCGTCGCCGACGATCCGATACGTGATCAGGTTCCAGTCGCGGGACGCGGTCGAGCGGTTGGCTTTCGCGCCGTTCATGTAGAAGTAGCGGACGACCTCTTCGTTCTCGCCGACGTCGTTGACCGATCTGCCGACGGCGGAATGGTCGAGCCCGAGCGCCTCGAGGATGGTCGGGCAGAGGTTCTCGTGGGAGAGTTGCTTTTGCGAACGGGCAAGCGGTACGGTCGGATCGGCGCCCGCCGGCTTGATCATCAGAACCGGGACGCGTTCGCCGGTATCGGGTTCGCCTGTCAGGACGTTTTCGATTTCGTATGCGTGTTCGAGGTCGGTGATGGTCCCGGTTCTGCCGTGGTCGGCGGTCACGATGATGGTCGTTTGATCGTACAGTCCCTTCGCTTTGAGTTGTTCGATATAGAGCAGCAGCGTGCCGACGTCGCCCCGCGTCTGCTGGAGCAGTCCTTCGCGCTTCCCTTCCTTGTCGGTCGGGAACTCGGCGCGGTTGCCGGCGGCGTCCATGTAGTAGGGTTCGTGGGAACCCGACAGGTGGTAGAACAGGTAGGTCTTGGCGTTGTCCCGAACCGTCAGCCCTTGGCTGACCAGGTCTGCGCGGAAGCGGACGTCGTCGCTCGAATACACGTCGTATTTGGCGTTCGGATCGTCGTAGACGTAGGTAAAATAGTCGTTGGTGTAGTAGTGGAAGTAGGGTTTCAGCGCCTCGGGCGTCCAGCGGTAGGACGAGAGGATCATCATCGCCGAAAGGATCCGTCCCTTCGGGGGGAGTTCCATCGGCGGCGCGGCGTTTTCGACCGTACCGATCAGCCACTCGGCGTTCCCGATCGTGTACGGGACGTCGGTGTAAACCCGCGCCTCGACGCCCCCTTCGCGGAGCGCGGAAAGGAAGGACGAAGTCGTAAAGGCGTTTTCCAGATACTCGCGGGGCTTGACCGAATAGTCGGTCTTGACGCCGGTGAGCAGGTAGGCGACCGAGGGATAGGTGCGCGAATAATAGAAGGTGAAGCCGCCGAGTTCGGTTTCGAGTTCCGGCTCGGCTTCAAGGATCGCGTCGGCGTACTTGTTGTCGAAACGGTCGAGCAGGAAGACGACCACGTTATTGTTTTCCGAAACGTCGTAGATCCCCTCGCGTTTGAGATATCCGTTCTGCGAGTTGTCGTAGAGCGAATCGGACGTTGCGAGCATCACGATCAGGGCGACCGTCTGCGCCACGACGAGCAGCGCGGAGATCGCGCGGGCGGCGTACTTCCAGATCTTCGGGAACAGGTAGTGGGTCAAAAACGGGAGCAGGATCAAAACCACCCAGAGGATCAGGTTCAACACGGTTTTCACGCGGTAGTCGTGCCAGGAAACGTTGGAGCCGTCGAGGGTCCCGTGGTCGATATTGAGCAGGTTGCATTGGAGATACCCGCAGATCAAAAAGCCGACCGAGAGCGACACGAACGCGTTGTGGATCTTGCCGCGCAGAAGCGTCAGGACCGCTCCGAGCCCGACGAAAACGCCGAGCGCGAGGAGGATCAGCGACGGGGTCAGGGTCTTGATCCCGAACGGGAGAAAACTGTTGTTCTTGATGAAGACCTCAAGCGGTTGGAAGAGGCAGAAGGTATAAGCGACGGCAAACGACACCGGAAGGGCGTTGAACAGCCGTTGCTTCCAGTTGCGTTTGTCGTGCCAGAGAAAGGCAAGTTTTTCGCCCGCCGTCGCCTGGCGCTTCTTTTTTTGGACGGGCGCAGCGGTTTCTTGGGTGTTGGGTTCCATTTTACAAGACGTCCTCGCTTTAATCTTTATTCTTGCCTATTATATCATTTTACGCGCGAAAAGTAAAGACCGGAAGCGAAAAAAAGTGTGTTCGACCGCAGTTTGAACGGAAAAAGCACATTTTACCATTGACAAACGTTCAATTTTGTGCTACAATCGTGAACGTTTGAACGCCCAAAGGGGTGTTTCTCCGCTTTGCGAAACCAACCGGCGGAGAAAAACGGAAGGAAAAACGCAATGCTGACCGAAAAAGAATTTGACGTACTGACTGCCCTGGAAGCGGCGAAACGCCCGCTCTCCCAACGCGCCCTTGCGAGCGGCGCGAACATCTCGCTCGGCATGATCAACAAGACCGTGTCGGAACTGACGGCGAAAGGACTGGTCGCCGACGGAGCGATCACCGAGGCGGGTCTTGCCGCCCTCGAACCCTACCGCGTGAAGCGGGCGGTATTCCTTGCCGCCGGGTTCGGAACGCGGCTGGTTCCCATCACGCTGAACACCCCGAAACCGCTGGTGCGCGTCAAGGGAAAACGCATCATCGACTCGCTGCTCGACGCGATCGTTTCGGTCGGGATCGAGGAGATCTACGTCGTGCGCGGCTACCTCGCGGATCAATTCAATCAACTGCTCCCGAAATACCCGAACATCGTCTTCATCGACAACCCGCTCTACATGGAAGCGAACAACATCTCGTCCGCCCTCGTCGCGCGGCACTTCCTCGAGAACGCTTATATTTGCGAAGCCGATCTTCTGCTCTACAATCCCGCGCTGATCACCAAGTACCAGTACCGCTCGAACTACCTCGGGATCCCGATGGAGCGCACCGACGACTGGTGCCTGCAAACCAAGAAGGGGATCGTCACCAAGATCGGGATCGGCGGCACCGACTGCTACCAGATCGTCGGCATCTCCTACTGGAACGCAGAGGACGGCGCGCGGCTCGGACGGCAACTTGAAGAGGACTTCAACGCCCCGGGAGGCAAGGAACGCTTCTGGGATCAGGTGCCGCTTGAAAACCACATCTCGGACTACAAGGTCGGGGTGCGCGAGTGCCGTTTTGAAGACATCTGCGAGATCGACACCTTCGCCGAACTGCAGAAACTCGACGAGACCTACCGGATCCGGTAAATCCCCTGCTCTCTCTTCGGGGGGCGGTTTGAAAAAAAGCAAGCGCCGACCGCGTTTTCGCGGTCGGCGCAGTTTCGTTTTCGGGTGGGATCAGAGTGTCGAAGAAATGGCGTCGAGCAGGTCGGGAAACTCCTCGAAAGCGGCGAGGTCGGGGTTGTCCGCCTTGATCTTTTCGGTCGAGCGGAACAGGAAGCCCGCCTTGCTCGCGCGGATCATACCGAGGTCGTTGAAACTGTCGCCCGCGGCGATGGTCTCGAACCCGATCGACTGCAGAGCGCGGACGGTCGAGAGTTTGGAGTTGGCGATCCGCATCCGGTAGCCGGTGATCTCCCCGTCCGGTGCAACCTCAAGCGTATTGCAGAAGAGGGTCGGCATCCCGAGTTTCTCCATCAGGGGCGCGGCGAACTGCTCGAAGGTATCCGAGAGGATCAGCACCTGCGTCTTCTTGCGCAGAGCGTCGAGAAACTCCTTTGCGCCCGGGAACGGATCGATCCCGGAAATGACTTTTTTGATCTCGTTCAGCCCGAGTTTGTGCTCCTTCAGGATCGCGAGCCGGAACTTCATCAGTTTGTCGTAGTCGGGTTCGTCGCGCGTGGTGCGTTTCAGTTCTTCGATCCCGGTCGCGCGGGAAAAGGCGATCCAGATCTCGGGGACGAGTACCCCTTCCATGTCAAGGCATACGATGTTCAACGTGGTTTCTCCTTTGGTCTTCCTGTGTATTTGCTCCCGTTTCCGGGGGTTTTACTGGTTTGCGGTTTGAAGCCGTGCGGCAAGGGCGAGCAGGGCGTCCCGTTCGTTCGGGATCTCCCCTCTCGCGGCGGACTCGAGCAGCGCCGCGAGCGTCTCTTTCAGTCCCGGCCCCTCGGGAATCCCGAGAGAGGTCAGATCGTCGCCCCGGACGGCAAGCGCGCCAAGCGTAGTCGGGCGTCCGGTCGCGAAGAACCCGTCAAGGATTCCCTTCACCTCGGCGGCTTTCGGGTCTCCGTAAGCCCCGGCAAGCGACGCGGCGTCGCGCACCGCGATCTCCCCGAAATCGACGACGAAGGATCCCGCGGACGCAAGGTCGGTCGGCGGTCCCGCGTAATACGCCGCGACGGCGCGCGAAGCGCGCTTTTCGCTCTTCCGATCGGTTTTCAGCGTGCGGAACAGGGCGGCGGTCCCCTCTTCCCCGAGAGAGCGGGCGAGGGCGGCGAGGGCAAGCGTCGGATCGTGCGAAAGCCGCGAAGCGGCGGTCGCCGCTTCGTCCCAGTTCTCCCCGATCGGGGCAAGGGCGGGCAGAGCGGCGAAAAGTACGTCGCGGTAGGCAAGCAAAACGTCCCTTGACGAATTGCCCGAGAGCAGTTTCAAAAGTTCCTCCCGGATCCGTTCGGGCGAGACGCGGCAAACGGTCGGGGCAAGGGAGCGGAGCGCGGCGGCGGTCTTCGGCTCGATCGCAAAACCGAGCGTCGAAGAGAAGCGGAGCGCCCGCAGGATCCGGAGCGCGTCCTCCGAAAACCGGCGTTCGGGTTCCCCGACCGCGCGGAGCAGGCGGGAAGCAAGATCGGCTTGTCCCCCGAAGGGATCGGTCAACCCCTCGTCGGGGGAGTACGCCATCGCGTTGACCGTGAAATCGCGGCGGGCAAGATCCTCTTCAAGCGAGCGGGTGAAGGTCACGGCGTCGGGGTGTCTGCCGTCGGAATAGTCGCCGTCGATCCGGTAGGTCGTCACCTCGTAGGGCGCGCCGTCGGAGAGCACCGTCAGGGTGCCGTGCGCGATCCCGGTCTCGATCACGCGGTAGCCCGAAAAGGCGCGTTTCATCTCGTCCGGGGTGGCGGATGTGGTCAGGTCGTAGTCGTGGGGAGAAACGCCGCGGCAGAGGTCGCGGACGCAGCCGCCGACGAGGTGAGCGGGATAGCCGCACGACGCCAGCCGCCGGCACAGAGCAAGGCAGCCCGCGGGGATCGGAAAGTCCATTCCGTCACTCTCCTTTCGGCGTTTTTTACAGTATAGCACACTCAGCGCCGCTTTTCAAGTTCTTTTCGTGCGCCGGCGCGGCTTTTTCGCTTTTTTTCAAAGAAACCGCTTGCGAAAGCGGGCGCGGTATGCTATACTGTTCGGAGAAAAAAACACGGAGGGGCGTTATGACCATCAGAGAGGAATCACTGGAAGCACACAAAAAATGGGGGGGCAAGATCGAGGTGATCTCGCGCGTCGAGATCAACGACCGTCACGATCTGTCGGTCGCGTACACGCCCGGCGTGGCGGAGCCCTGTCTTGCGATTGAAAAGGATCCCGAACTTTCCTATTCTCTGACGCGCCGCTCGAATCTGGTGGCGGTCATCACCGACGGGACGGCGGTGCTCGGGCTCGGCGACATCGGTCCCGAAGCCGGAATGCCGGTCATGGAAGGAAAATGCGCCCTCTTCAAGGCGTTCGCCGACGTCGACGCCTTCCCCATCTGCGTCAAGACCAAGGACGTCGACGAACTGGTGAAGACCATCTACCATATTTCGGGTTCGTTCGGCGGGATCAACCTCGAAGACATTTCGGCGCCCCGCTGTTTTGAAGTCGAACGGAGACTGCAAGAGATCTGCGACATCCCGGTCTTTCACGACGATCAGCACGGCACCGCCGTCGTCGTGGGCGCGGCGCTGCTCAACGCCCTGAAGGTCGTAAAGAAGAAGATCGGCGAGGTCAGATGCGTCATCAACGGCGCGGGTTCCGCCGGGATCGCGATCGGACGTCACCTGCTCCGTCTGGGGCTCGGCGAACTGATCTTGGTCGACCGGGCGGGCATCGTCGAAAAGAACGAGACCTGGCTCAACCCGGCGCAAGCCGAGATGGCGCAGATCACCAACCCCCGCGGTCTGCGCGGTACGCTTGCCGACGCGGCGAAGGGCGCCGACGTCCTGATCGGCGTGTCCGCCCCCGGCGCGGTCACCCCCGAAATGATCGGTTCGATGGCGCGCGATCCCATCGTCTTCCCGATGGCGAACCCGACCCCCGAGATCATGCCCGACGAGGCGAAAGCCGCCGGGGCGCGCATCGTCGGAACCGGACGCAGCGACTACCCCAACCAGATCAACAACGTGCTCGCCTTCCCCGGTATCTTCCGCGGCGCCCTCGACTGCCGCGCGTCCAAGATCAACGAGGAGATGAAGACCGCCGCGTCCTTTGCGATCGCGTCGCTGATCCCCGAAAACGAACTGTCCGAGACCAACGTCATTCCGTCCGCGCTCGACAAGAGGGTGGCGCGCGCCGTTGCCGACGCCGTCATCGAAGCGGCGAAAAAGACGGGGGTTTCACGTCTCCCACGCTGACGATCCCAAATAATCGAAGATCTTGTTCACGTCACCCGCCCCCATCACGACGTTCACGTCGCCGGGGCGGGCGGCTTTTTTCATGATCTTTGCCGCCTCTTCAAACCCGTCGACCGCCGCCGCGCTCTCCCCGATCGCCCTGGCAAGCGTACCGTTTGTGACGCCGAGATCGTCGGTCTCGCGCGCCGGATAGATCGGCAGGACGAGAACCCGATCCGCCGCCCGGAGCGCCGACGCGAAGCCGGATAAGTCCGCCCTCGTCCGCGAGTAGGTGTGCGACTGGAACGCGACGGTCAGCCGCCCGGAGCAGAGCGGACGCAGAGCCGAGAGCGACGAGGCGATCTCGCTCGGATGGTGGGCGTAGTCGTCGTACCAGAGCGCGCCGCCCCACCTCCCCCGCAAACTCAGGCGGCGATCGGGGAGCGCGAAGTCGGAGAGCGCCGACAATGCGACCTTGATCGGCACGCCGACCGAAGCCGCCGCCGTGATCGCGGCGAGCGCGTTTGCAAGATTGTGCCGCCCGGGGATCGAAAGCGACAGTTCCCCCGCACGCTCTCCCCGGAAGACCAGGTCCGCCCTCACCCCGCCCGACGTTTCGTCGATCACCCGGGCAAACAGATCCGCACCCTCGTCCGTTTGCGAGAAGGTCAGCGTCTTCCCCGCTCCGGTAAGCCCGGTCAGGGTCGGCGGCACGATCCGCGTCCCCGCCGCGGCAAGGTATTTCCCTGCCGAGCGCGACAGGGCGGCGAAGTCGGGAAAGTAGTCGACGTGGTCGAGTTCGAGATTGAGCAGCAACGCGTGCGTCGGGGAAAACGAAAGGAACGAGTCGGTATACTCGCACGCCTCGGCAAGGAAGAGTTGCCCGTCTCCGACGCGGTAGGTCGAACCGCCGGTCAGCGTCCCGCCGGAGACCGTCGTGGGGGCAAGCCCCGCCCGCGCAAAGATCAGATCGAGCATCCCCGTCACGGTGGTTTTGCCGTGACTGCCCGCCACCGTCACGCGAACCGGATAGTCCCGCATCAGATACGCGAGCAGATCCGAGCGCGAGATCAGGGGGATCCCGCGACCCTCACACGCCTTTACCGTCGGGTGGTCGGGCGATACCGCCGCGGTGTAGATCACGGCAGAGACGCCGGCGGGCAGTCCGCTCCCCTCGGGATAGACCACTATCCCCGTTCCCGCGAAAACGTCCCGCACCTCGTCCCGTCTGTCTTCCCCCGCGACCTTGAAGCCGCGTAAAGAAGAAAGGCGCGCGAGCGCCGCCATACCGACGCCCCCGATCCCGAGAAACCAGAGCGTCGCGCCGGGAAATAAAAGCCGGGCTGTCA
>CACYZS010000060.1 GCA_902778985.1 uncultured Ruminococcus sp. | reverse complement strand
GAAGGTGAAACTGATCATCATCGACGCGGGGCGCGTATCCGACCCCGAAACGGCGGGGCGCGAAACGGTGTGGCGGCGCCCGCCCCGGTACTTTACCGATCCCAAACGCGTCTTTCACATCGACGTCTGGCGCTACTCTCCCGCCGCCTGCCCGCGCGTGATCGAAACGAGTTTCGCGTAAGCGGTTGCATTTTCCCGCTCTCCGTGTTACAATGGAGAAAAGGAGAGCGGAATATGGTCAATATCGGCAACGACTGGGACGGGATCCTCGCATCCGAGTTTTCCTCCCCCTACTATCTCGAACTGCGCGCGTTTCTGAAAGAGGAATACCGCACGCGCCGGATCTATCCGGGTATGTACGACATCTTCAACGCCCTGAAAACCACGCCCTTTGCAAGCGTCAAGTGCGTGATCCTCGGACAGGATCCCTACCACGGCGCGGGGCAGGCGCACGGGCTCTGTTTTTCGGTGCGTCCCGGCGTCGAACCGCCCCCGTTCGGTATGCCCGAACCGCCTACAGGTGACCTGACGCCCTGGGCAAAAGAGGGGGTTTTGCTCCTGAACACGACCTTAACGGTGCGGGAGGGGCAGCCGCAGAGCCATAAGGGGCACGGTTGGGAGACCTTGACCGACGCGATCATCCGCGCGCTGAACGGCGCGGATCACCCGATCGTTTTCCTGCTCTGGGGGTCGAACGCCCGCTCGAAAAAGGCGCTGATCACAAACCCCCGCCACCTGATCCTCGAGGCGGCGCACCCGAGCCCGCTTTCCGCGTACAACGGCTTTTTCGGCTGCCGCCATTTCTCGCGCGCCAACGACTTTTTGAAGTCGCACGGCGTCGCCCCGGTCAACTGGGCGGCGATCGCGTCGGAAAACGCCTGACCGTTATCATTTTTTGCTTGACTTTCCCCGCCGAGTGTGCTATACTACTTCCGTTCGATGGGGTATAGCCAAGCGGTAAGGCACAGGACTTTGACTCCTGCATTCACTGGTCCGAATCCAGTTACCCCAGCCAAAAACGCGTTCCCGCACCTTGCGTGCGGGAACGCGTTTTTGATTGAGGAAGTGCAAGTCGGACCAGTCGAGTTTTCGCCCCGGGAGGGGGCGGAAAATCAGCCCTTTGTCTCTTTCCGTCGGTTTCTCGTCTCTTTTGTCCCCACCCTCACTTCTTCCCCCACTTCTCCGACTTTTTTCGTCATTTTCCCGAATTTTGATTGACATTGACTTGTATTTATGGTATATTTACAATAGTAAACTTTACAAAACGCAGGTGCGGGCGAGTTGGATTGTTTTTCGTCCGAAAACGGGAGGCGCAGGGTGGACAGATTGCTTGAAAAACTCCGCGATATGGGACCGAAGGCGGTCCTTGTCGTGCTTGCCGCCGCTCTGCTTTTCGCGGGTGTCGTCGTCGGCTCCGTGATCGGCGTGGTCGAGACCAACAAGGCGAACCGCACCCGCGAGAGAAACGAAGCGATCCGCATGGAAGAAGTGCAGAGAGAGCAACGCGCGCTCTCGATCCTCGACGCCCTTTATAGCGACGCGAAGGAGAATGCGTCGGCGGCGCTGCCCGGCTTCCTTCTGTTGGGCGACGACCTGTCCGCCGGGGCGGGCGTGAGCAAGTCCGATTACGCGGTCGCGCTGCAGCAGGCGATCACCGACGAGATCCTGAACACCTTCCGCTTTTCCGACGCGGTCCCCGAAGAATTCCGCCGCGTGGTTCAGAACAACGAAAAACGCTACTCCCTTCCCGAAGCGCAGATGACGCGCAACGGGATCGCGGGCGCTTCGACCGCCACGCTTCTTTCGGTGGACGGCGCGTATGAGATCGTGACGACCGAAGCGATCACGGTCCCCGCGGGAACCGAGAGCGTCGCGATCAAGTTCCGCTCCGGACGCGGCGACCTGATCGACCCGCTTTGCAGCAAGGCGAACCGTCAGATCGCGGTCTATCTTACCCCGGACGACGGGGAAGTGAAGGTGCTTGGCACGCTTTCGGTCCGCACGACGTCGAACCCCGTCGAATACCAGTTCACGCGGGAGACCGCGGCGGAGGAACCGACCGTTCTGCCCGCGGGATCGAAGATCGTCACGCGGCGCTCGCTGGAAAACCGCGACCTGTTCCCGATCGTGTGGATGGGAATGAACGGCGGTTACGATACGGTCGAGGAACTGATCGAACAGCATATCGCGCTCCTCTCCGACAAACCGCTTTACGCCGAGGGGTATTACCTCGTGATCGGTCTGCTCGACAGTACCCCCGCCGAGGAAGCCGCCTTTGAAGCGGCGTTCGGCGACCATTATCTGAACGCCCGGGCTTTCTTAAACCAACTGGGGCTTTCAAACGAGGGGCTGAAACCCGAGGATCGGACCGCCGTGGAGAACGGCGAAGTGCCGCTTTATTTGCGCGACAAGTACGACGCCGCCCGCGCGCCCTTCTACCTCAACCGCGACGGCTACGCCGCGATCGGGCGCGAGGCGTTCCGCATGATCGACGCGACGGGATACTTCGACGCGATCCGCGGCGTGATCGCAGAGGCGATGGCGGAAGCCGCGGCGATCAACAACTGAAACCTTCCATAACCGAAACCGGGCGGGCAGATTTGCCCGCCCTCGTTTTTGATCTTTCGTCAACCGTTTTTGAAAATCGGTTGACAATCGTGCGTGCGCGTGCTATAATCGTCGCAGAAAAAGGAAACGGAGCGTGAGTGCTGTGCGGAACAATCCGAAAAGGGAGACCATTCTTGCCGCCCTGGCGAAGAGCGACGTCGTTTCGGGCGCGGAGATCTCGGCTTCGCTCGGGGTGACGCGGGCGGCGGTCTGGAAACAGATCAACGCGCTGCGGGCGGAGGGTTACGCGATCCCGGGCGATCCCCGGAGCGGATACCGCCTGCTCGCCGAGGGCGAGCGGGCTTACGAGGCGTCGCTGCTCCGTGCGTTTGGGGACGACGGTCGGCGGGTGGTCTTCTACCGCGCGACCGGCTCGACCAACACGGATCTAAAAGAACTTGCCGCCGCCGGCGCGCCCGCCGGAACGATCTGCGTCGCCGAAAGCCAGAGCGGGGGGCGCGGACGCAGGGGACGGAGTTTCGCCTCCCCCGCAGGCGGCGCTTATTTCAGCCTTTTGCTCCGTCCGGATCTGGCGCTCTCCGAGGTCTCTGCTCTGACCGGGGCGGTCGCCGTCGCGGTGGCGCGGGTACTGGAAGAGATGACCGGGCTTTCCGTCGGGATCAAATGGGTAAACGACCTATGGCTGAATAGTAAAAAAGCCGTCGGCCCGAACTCGACGGCGTCGCTACAACGGTCGAGCGCGAAGGGGGACGCGTCCCCGACCGGGCGACTCTGATCGCCCGCGCCGTCCGCGAGATCGAAGCCGTCGCTCCCTCGCCGCTCTCCCCCGGGGTGCTCGCCGAAAACCGCCGCCGCTCGGTTTTGCTCGGGCACGAGGTGACGGTGTTCCGTGGCGGGGAGACCTTTCACGCCCGGGCAAAGGAGATCAACGACCGCGGCGAACTGGTGGTGCTGACCGACTGCGGGGAGACCGTTGCGCTCCCGTCGGGGGAAGTCAGCGTCCGCACGGGGACCGGAAAATGACCGCCCGCGCGAAAACCCTTCGGCGTATGACGGTGTGCGCCGTTTTCGCGGCGCTGCTCGCCGTCGCCGCCCCCCTGACGGTCCCGGTCGGACCGATCCCGGTCACGCTCGCGGTGCTGTTCCTGTTTCTTTGCGGCGGGTTGCTCGGACCGTGGGACGGACTGCTTGCCGTCGCGGTCTACGTTGCGATCGGCGCAGCGGGGGTACCCGTCTTCAGCGGGTTCCGAGGGGGGTATGCGGTGCTGATCGGTCCGACAGGCGGGTTCCTGCTCGGATATTTCCCCTGCACGCTCCTCTCCGGCTTCGGGCGCGATCGCCCGCTTTTCCGCCCCCTGTTCTTTCTTGCGGGGCTGCTCTCGTGCTACCTGTGCGGGGCGACGTGGTACGGTTTGACGACGGGGAACGGGATCGGGGCGGTTTTGAAGGTCGCGGTTCTGCCGTTTCTGCTCCCCGACGCGGGGAAACTGGTCGCGGCGTGTCTGCTTGTCCCGCCGCTTCGGCGCGCGCTCCGGCAGATCGGGTATCCCGGCGACAAAAGCCGAAAAGATTTGCCCCGGCGTATGGACACGCGCGAAAGTCTATGTTATAATACTTCTGTGAATACCGACGGAAAAGAGAATACCGAAATGAACGACACCGAAAAAAGGACCGTCCCGGGGCTGATTTCCGACCTGCTCGCCTACGGCGAGAAGACTGGGCTTTGCTCTCCCCTCGATCGCGTCTACCTCTCCAATCAACTTGCCGACAAACTCGCCGTCACCCTTGACGGGGGGCTTCCCGAACCGCGCGACGCCGCGCTTCCCGATATCCTCGGGGGGCTGCTCGATCACGCGGCAGAGGCGCATCTGATCCCCGCCGACACCGTGACCTACCGCGACCTGTTCGACACGGCTCTGATGGGGATCCTGACACCCCGTCCTTCGGAGGTGATCGCCCGTTTTGAGGCTTTGACGCGGGAAGATCCGACAAAGGCGACCGACTGGTTCTACAAACTGTCCTGCGACGCCAACTATATCCGGCAAACCCGAGAAGGATCCCAAGGCGATCGCTGCGGCGAAACTCCTGCCGCAGAGCGGATATCCGAAGTGCCTGCTCTGCCACGAAAACGAGGGGTACGCCGGCAACGAAGCCAAACCGGCGCGCGAGAACCTTCGCCAGATCCCCTTCGATATGGACGGCTGCCGCTGGTATCTGCAGTATTCGCCCTACGTCTACTACAACGAGCACTGCATCGCGCTCTCGGAGAAGCACGAGCCCATGAAGATCGACCGTTCGACCTTCGCGAAACTGCTCGGGTTCATCTCGCGTTTTCCGCACTACTTCATCGGCTCGAACGCCGATCTTCCCATCGTGGGCGGTTCGATCCTCTCGCACGACCATATGCAGGGCGGGCGGCACACCTTCCCGATGGAGCGGGCTGCGATCGCGCAGAAAGTTTCCTTCCGCGGCTACGATACCGTCCAATGCGGGATCGTCGACTGGCCGCTCTCGGTCATCCGCCTCTCGGGCACCGACCGCGACGCCATGATCGACCTTGCCGACAAGATCCTCAAAACCTGGCGCGCCTATTCCGACCCCGAGCGCACGATCTTTGCCGAGACCGACGGGGAACCCCACAACACGATCACCCCGATCGCCCGGATGCGCGACGGCGCCTTTGAACTCGACCTGGTCCTCCGCAACAACCTGACCACCCCCGAACATCCCCTGGGGCTCTATCATCCGCACGAGGAACTGCATCACATCAAGAAGGAAAATATAGGGCTGATCGAGGTGATGGGACTTGCCGTCCTGCCCGCCCGCCTGAAAGCCGAGATGGCGCAGACGGCGGACGCGATCCTGGCGGGACGCGACCTGCGCGCCGATCCCGTGCTGGAAAAGCACGCCGACTGGATCGACGAACTCCGCACCCGGTATACCTTTACCAAAGAGAACGTGAACCGGATCCTGTTTGACGAGATCGGCGCGGTCTTCGTCCGCGTGCTGGAGGACGCGGGGGTCTATCCCGCGACGCCGGAAGGCAGAGAGGGAATGCTTCGTTTCGTCGACGCCGTCAACGCCTGACGGGAAAGGAGCGATATGAACCGGCTCGTCGTTATCTCGACCCTGTTCGTTCTCGGCTCGCTTGCCGGGTACGTTCTCGAGGTCTTCTACCGCCGCTTCTTTTCGGCGAAAAAGTGGATCAACCCCGGTTTTCTCGTCGGTCCCTATATCCCGCTCTACGGCTTCGGCGTGATGCTTCTGTACGGGCTCTCGAATATCGACCTGCTGTCCTTCGGTCTGTCGGGCGTTTGGGAGCATCTGGTGCGGGTTTTGATGATCGGCGTGATGCTGACTTTGATCGAGTTTGTGACCGGTGTGATCTTCATCCGGGGACTGCACATCAAACTCTGGGACTATTCCGACCGCTTCGGCAACGTGATGGGCGTGATCTGCCCGCTCTTCTCGGTCATCTGGTTTCTGCTCGGTTCGGGGTACTACTTTTTCCTGAACGGGCGGTTGGTCGCCGTGATCGAGTGGCTCGGCGAGAACCCGATCTACTCCTACACGGTAGGTCTTGTGATCGGAATGATCCTGGTCGACACCTTCTATTCGATCCGGCTCGGCATCCGCATCCGCACCGCCGCCGATCAGTTCGTCGTTCGCTACGAACAGTTCAAGATCGACCTCAAACGCGAGGCGCTCGAGCGCGCGGAGAACAGCCGCTTCTACGGAACGCTGGTCGCGGTCTTCCGCGCGGGCGGCACGCTCCGCGACGTGATCCGCCACCACGTCGAACTGCTCCGCCAACCGAAAAAATGGTGGCGAAAAGAGAAATAAAAAACGACCGCTCCGTCAAACGACGGGGCGGCCGTTCTTTATGCCGCTTGCGGCAATCCATGGCGCACAGCGCCTTACTTTTTCATCTCCGACGCTCTTCTGACGATCGCGTGCAGGATCTTCACGACGGCGTCCATTCCCTCGACGGTGACGTGTTCGTAGGGACCGTGGAAGCCGTAGCCGCCGGTGCCGAGGTTCGGGCAGGGAAGCCCGCGCCAGGTGAGCGTCGCTCCGTCGGTGCCGCCGCGAATGGGTTCCGAGATCGGGGCGATCCCGCATTCCTTGGTCGCCTCGATCGCGAGGTCAACCACGTAGGGCGTCTCTTCGATCTTCTCCCGCATATTGCGGTACTGGTCGCGGATCTCGACCGTGACGGTCCCCGCGCCGTATTCTTGATTGAACTTGTCCGCGAGCGAGCGGATCGCCGCTTTCTTGTCTTCGAGTTTCTTCGCGTCGTGGTCGCGGAGAATGTAGCGCAGCGTCGCCGCCTCGACGTTCCCCGAAAGGTCGGTCAGGTGGTAGAAGCCCACGCGTCCCGCGGTGGTGGCGGGCGTCTCGTTTTTCGGCATGGCGGCGGCGAACTCGGAGGCGATCAGCGCGGCGTTCTTCATGATCCCGGTCGCTTCACCCGGGTGGACGTTGAAGCCCGCGACCGAGACCGTCGCGCCGGCGGCGTTGAAGTTCTCCCAAACCACTTCTCCCTCAAATCCGCCGTCGATGGTGTAGGCGAAGTCGGCGCCTAACCGGGGAATATCGAAGCACAGCGTTCCGCACCCGACCTCTTCGTCGGGGGTAAAGCAGACGGCGACCCTGCCGTGCGGCGTGTCGCCTTTGACCAACTCTTCCAGCAGGGTCATCGCCTCGGCGATCCCCGCCTTATCGTCGGCGCCGAGCAGGGTCGTGCCGTCGGTCACGATCAGCGTCCTGCCCTTCAAGTTCGGCAGATGCGGGAACTCGGACGCGGAGAGCGTCCGTCCGCTCTCCCCGAGGGGAAGGTCGCGCCCGTCAAAGTTTTCGATCACGCGCGGCTTCACCCCTTCGCCCGAAAAGTCGGGGGCGGTGTCGACGTGCGCGATAAAGCCGACGCAGGGGGCGTCTTCGTATCCCGGCGTGGCGTCGAGCCAGCCCATGACGTAGCAGTGCTCGTCGATCTCGGCTTTCAGCCCCAGCGCTTTGAGTTCGTCGCACAGGGGACGCGCGAGGTCGAACTCGCGTTCGGCGGACGGAACCGTTTCGGCGTCGTCGATACTGGTCGTGTGGATCTTCACGTAATTCAGAAGTCGCTCGTATGCGCGCATAAGAAAGTCCTCTTTCTTTCCGGGAAACCCGGACGGTTTTCATTTTGATTGTATCACACGCGCGCGCAAAAGTCAATTAAAAACGCACCCCCGAAGGGATGCGTTCTTTCGGTTTATCGGATCTTGTAGTCGACCTTGACCTCGTCGACGTCGAGTTTGTCGAGTTTGACGACGACGTACCGCTGATAGGGCATACAGGTATCTGGGGCGCCCCATTTTGCCCGCTTGTTGGTAAGTTCGAGCGAGAGAACGCCGTCGGAGAAAGAGACGTTTTTGATCTTGGTTTCCCTTCGATTTTTGAAAGTCAACGTGTAAACGACGATCATCTCGGTTTCAAGATCGATATCAAACGGGCACTTGACGAAAGCCGCGTCGAACTCCGCCTGATCGTCGATCAAGATCGTTCGGGACGGGGGAAGCGCGCCGGGATCGTCGATTTCGGCGTATGCGTTCCACGGGCCGGAAACCATCGTTTCGGATAAAAACGTTTCCTGAAAAACGCTTTGCTCGGTAAGACCTTGCCCGACGTACGTGTTTTTGCTGCGATCTTCATAATAGAAGACTGCGACGTCCTCTGCTTCCGCGTGGTATCTGACGCAGGAAACGAACGAGAAAAGAAGCGCGCATACCAAAAGGAAAAGGGCAAATTTCTTCATACAGTCACCTCCGTTTTCGTTTGCGAGCGCGCGGTTTTTTCGCGCCGAGAGATGATCCGCTCACAATCAGTATACACGATTTGCGCCGATTTGTCAAATCGGAGTGGATTTTGATAGATGGAACGGATAAAAAGCGTATCGGTATTCAGGCACGCCGCCGCTGCCCGGAAGACCGACGAACGTCTCCCGCACTTTTTTTCGAAAAGGTATTGACAAATCGCGCGGGGCGGCGTATACTATAAACAGTTGAACAAGTGTTCAACCGTTTGGAGAAAAAGAAATGAAAGAAAACGAGAAGAAAAAGGAACTCGAGATGCAGTGCGCGTGCGAACACGATCACCCCGAAACGGTGCGCGCGGTGCGGGAAGCCATGCCCGACGAGAACGTGACGGCGGACCTCTCCGACTTCTTCAAGGTCTTCGGCGACAGTTCGCGGATGCGGATCCTGTTCGCCCTCGACAGAAGGGAACTCTGCGTCTGCGATCTTTCGGCGGCGCTCGGTATGACCAAATCCGCCGTGTCCCACCAACTGCGTTTCCTGCGCGCCAACCACCTCGTCGCGTCCCGCCGGAGCGGGAAGAATATCTTTTACCGCCTGGCGGACGATCACGTCCGCGACATCATCGAGATCGCGGTCCAGCATCTGTCCGAGGAAGACTGAATCGACCGTTCCAAGCCTTCCCCTTGAGGGGAAGGTGGCGTGAAACGCCGGATGAGGTGGAGTTTCAAAACGATCATTAAAGAAAAGAGGATACAACCATGAAGACCAAGTACTCCGTGACCGGGCTGGACTGCCCGAACTGCGCCGCCAAACTTGAGGGGATGCTCGGCAAGACCGAGGGCATCACGTCGGCGAAGATCAACTTCCTCTCCGAGAAACTGACCGTCGAGAGCGACCTTCCGTCGGATCAACTGCTTGCCGCCGTCCGTAAGACCGCGCAGGCGTTCTCCGCCAAGGTGAAGATCGACGAACTGTAAAATGAAAAAGCGTCTTTCGCCCTATCTGACGCACGAGGTGTGGCAGGTGATCGCGGGCGGACTGCTGCTTGTCGCCGGGCTCCTCACGGAGCGTCTCGGCGCGCCGTCGCCCGCCGTGCTCGCCGTCTACCTCATCGCGCTCGCGGTATCGGGCTGTACGGTCTGGCTTGACGCGCTGCGGGGGATCCTGCGCCGCGACCTGCTGGACGAAAAGTTTTTGATGACGCTCGCCTCGGTCGGCGCGTTCATCATCGGCAGTTACGCCGAGGGTGTCGCCGTCATGCTCTTCTTCCTTGCGGGGGAGTATTTCGAGCATCAGGCGGTCGCCCGCTCGCGCAAGTCGATCCGGGGACTGATGGATCTGCGTCCCGACCGGGCGATCCGGTATACGGACGGCGGGGAAGAGGAGATCGACGCCGACGACCTTGCAACGGGCGAGCGCGTCGTGATCCGTCCGGGCGATCGCGTGCCGGTCGACTGCACCGTGCTGGACGGCACGGCCCTGATCGACGCCGCCGCCCTGACCGGGGAATCGATCCCGGTTGAAGTCAGACCGGGCAGCACGCTCGCAAGCGGCACGGTCTGCCGGAACGGACGGCTGATCGCCCGGGTCGATCGCGTTGCCGACGAGTCGGCGGCGTCGCGCGTCCTCTCGCTCGTCGAAGAGGCGAACGAGGCGAAATCGAGGCAGGAGAACTTCATCACCCGCTTCTCGCGCGTCTATACGCCCGCGGTCGTGTTGGCGGCGATCCTGCTCGGCGTCGGGGTGCCGCTGATCCTGCTGGCGACGGGTAACGCGCCGGGATGGACCGACTGGCTTCACCGCGCCCTGACCTTCCTCGTCGTATCCTGCCCCTGCGCGCTCGTGATCTCGGTCCCCTTAAGTTTCTTCGGCGGGATCGGCGGCGCCGCCTCCGAGGGGATCCTCTTCAAGGGCGGTAACCGCATGAACGCGCTCTCGCACGTGAAAACCGTCTGCTGCGATAAGACCGGCACCCTGACCGAAGGGAAGTTCGAGGTGCGCGACGTGGTCGCGGCAGAGGGGATCGGGCGCGACAAATTGCTTTCTCTTGCCGCTTCGGCGGAGCACGATTCCACCCATCCGATCGCCGCGGCGATCCGTGCGCTCGCCCCAGATGCCCCGTCTCCCGACTCCGTTGAGGAACGGGCGGGGAAAGGGATCGTCGCCGAGGTCGAAGGGCGAAAAGTACTCGTGGGTACGCGCAAACTGCTCTCCGACGAGGGGGTTTTCGTCCCCGACGGGATCGCAGGTTCGGTTTTCGTCGCTTGCGACGGGAGTTGGATTGGTTGCTTCACCGTGGGCGACGCCCTGCGGGAAGAGAGCCGCGACGCCGTCGAACGCCTGCGTCGGCTCGGCGTGAAACGGATCGGGATGCTGACGGGCGACGTGCCCGAAAACGCGCAGCCGGTCGGCGACGCGCTGTCGCTTGACTTCGTTTCCGCGTCGCTGCTCCCCGACGGGAAGTACGCGGCGGTCGAGGAGTTGATCGCCGAAAAGCAGGGCAGCGTCCTCTACGTCGGGGACGGCATCAACGACGCCCCGGTGATCGCCCTTGCCGATATCGGCGTCGCTATGGGCGGGGTCGGATCGGACGCCGCGATCGAGGCGGCGGATCTGGTTATCATGTCGGATAAACTCGACCGGCTTCCCAAGGCGATCCGGATCGCCCGCCGGACGGTTTCGATCGCGCGGCAGAACATCATCTTCGCCCTGTCGGTCAAACTCGCGATCCTGGTACTCTCCGCCGTCGGAATCAATACGAGTATGTGGCTCGCGGTCTTCGCCGACGTCGGCGTCGCCGTCATCGCGATCCTGAACGCCATGCGCGCCCTGCGCGTCAAGAAACTGTAAAGACAAAAAAGTACGCCGCCTGCGGTCGCAGGCGGCGTTTTTTTTACGGATCGTTTTCCGGCGGTTCCGCCGGTTCTGCGTCCGGTTCTTTTCGCGCGGGTTTCAAAAAGAGCGAGCGGGGAAGACGCGGGAGCAGAAACGCGCCGAGCAGTCCGACGGCAAGCCCCGCGACAGTACCCGAGAGCAGAAGCCAGGGGAGCAGAACGGTCACGCGCGCCGTCCCGAGCAAGGGAATCGCGACGGCGATCTGCGCCAGGTTGTGAAAGACGCCG
>CACYZS010000059.1 GCA_902778985.1 uncultured Ruminococcus sp. | reverse complement strand
GGCGTAGATCATCTCGTATTCTTCTCCGTCCGAAAGGTACAGCCGCGTCGTCCCGAACGACGACAGTTGGTCGAGCAGCGCCACGTCCTCCTCGGGATCCAGTCCGACCGCCGCCCGCGCGACCAGGACCGTCAGAACGAACAGGACGAGCGCGAATAACGTCAGGACGAGCGTAAAGAACAGGCGCGCGCCTCTCCGCTTCCCCTTGCTTTTTTGCATAAAAACACCCCCGCGACCGTCGTTTCAAACGATAGTATGCGGGGGGTTTTACGGGATAACCGTGCGAAAATATGCCGTTTCAGTAGGATACTTTCCAAAGGCAAAGTCCTTCGGGCGGTGCGGTCACGCCGGCTCTTTTGCGTTCCTTCGACGCGATGATCGAAGGGATATCGTCGGGCTCGAGTTTGCCCGAACCGACGTCGAGCAGCGTTCCGGCAATGATCCGCACCATATTGTAAAGAAAACCGTCGCCCGTGATCGAGACCGTGATCAGTTTTCCCTTTTTCAATACCTTCATGCAGAAGACCGTCCTGGTCGTATCCTTAACGTCGGATCCCTGCGCCATGAACGCGGCGAAATCGTGTTTTCCGAGGAAGTGCGCCGCCGCTTCGCGCATACGGGGAAGCGCGTTTTTCGGCAGCGTGACGGGGTATTCCCATACCTGCCCCGCAAGAAAGGGATCTGGCGTCGGCGAGCAGCGGATCACGTACCGGTATTCCTTGGTTTTCACGTCGTAGCGAGGGTGGAAGGACTCGGGCACGATACGCGCCGAAACGAAGACGAGATCGCGGGGTAAGAACGGGAGCGCGGCAAGCGGAAGTTTGCGCGCGGGAATACGAGGCGCCCCCTCGGGCGGCTCGATCGAAATGCAGAAATCCCGGGCGGAAACGCCCCGGTCGGTGCGCGAACACCCGGTCACGCGGCAGACGCCGCCGAAGATCTGTTCGCACACGCGGTTCAGTTCGCCCTGGACCGTCCGCCGTCCGGGCTGATACTGAAAACCGTAAAACTTTTCGCCGAGATAGGCGATCCTGACGAGGTACTTCATCCGACGCGGATCCCGTAGGTGATGAAATGGTTTCCGAGATAGACCCCTGCAAGCACGGCGGCGAACAAAACAAGCGCGACGAAGTCGGCGGGCGTCGACTTCAGTTTCACCAGTTTCGTCCGCCCCTTCGATCCGCGGTAGCAACGACATTCCATCGCCGTCGCGAGGTCGAGCGCCCGCTGAAAGGCGGAGACGATCAGCGGGATCAGAACGGGAATCAGCGCACGGATCTTCTTGAAGGGATTGCCCGAAGAAAGATCGGCGCCGCGCGCCTTCTGCGCGTTCATGATCTTCTCGGTCTCCTCAAGCATCGTGGGGATAAAGCGGAGCGCGATGGTCATCATCATCGCGAATTCGTGGACAGGCACGCGGATTAAGGACAGGGGCTTCAAAAGCGACTCGATCGCGTCGGTCAGTGAGATCGGCGTCGTGGTGTAGGAGAGCAGAACGCTGGTCCCCACGACGAGCAGCACGATGCGCAAAACCATCACTCCTGCGCGGTAGAAATCCATATCGTAAACCGTCAGCCACTTCCACTCGATCAGGAGACGACCGTCGGTCCGCGTCGACATCAGAACGTGCAGAATCAGGGTAAAGATCAGGATGAAGACCAGCGGGCGGATCCCGCGAAGGACCACGCGAAGCGAGATCCGGCTCGCGACGACGAGCAGCACCGTGAACAAAACGAGCGCCGCATAAACGAAGACGTTGCGCGCCGAAAAAAGGGCGACCATAAACAAGATCGTCAGAATGATCTTGAAACGCGGATCGAGTCGGTGAACGACCGACGTACCGGGAAAGTACTGACCGAGCGTGATATCCGAGATCATACGGCACCCCCTTTCCCGAGCGAACGGAGAACGGCGTCGCGGACGCCCTCGACGGTGTAGAGTCTTCCTTCGAGCGCGATCCCTCTCTTCTTCAGTTCGAGCGCGACCTTCATGACTTCGGGAACGTCCATACCCGCGCCGAGCAGGCGGTCGGGATCCGAGAAGATCTCGTCGGTCGTTCCGTCGGCGTAGACTTCCCCGTCGCGCATCACGGCGACGCGGTCGCAGTACTGCGCCATATCTTCCATACTGTGGCTGACAAGGATGACCGTCGCGCCCTTGGTCTCGCGGTAGCGGTAGAGGTAGCCGAGGATCTCGGCGCGTCCGCGCGGATCAAGACCTGCGGCGGGTTCGTCGAGAACAAGGACTTCGGGATCCATCACGAGCACGCCCGCGATCGCGGCGCGACGTCTCTGCCCGCCGGACAGATCGAACGGGGACTTCGAGAGCATCGCGGGAGAGAGCCCGACGCGTTCCGCCGCCTCGGTCACCTTCTCTTTGATCGTCTCTTCGGAGCATCCCTTGTTCCGGAGCGCAAATCCGATATCCTTGCCGACCGTTTCGTCGAACAGTTGGTATTCGGGGTACTGCATCACAAGACCGACGCGGAAACGCACCGAGCGGATCTCTTTCGGTTTTTCCCAGATGTCCTTGCCGTCGAGCAAAACCGTGCCTTTGGTCGGACGGATCAGCCCGTTCATCATCTGTACCAAGGTCGATTTGCCCGAACCGGTATGACCGATCAGACCGGTCACAAGTCCGGTCTCAAATCCGATATTCACAGAGCGGAGAGCGGTCTTTTCAAACGGCGTCCGCGCCCCGTAGACGTGCGTCACGTCTTTCAGTTCGAGTTTATACATCTCCCGTTTTCCCTTTTCCCGAGAGCAGAGTTTCGAGTGCGTCGGCACATTCCGCGACCGTCAGGCGCCCCGAGGGGAGCGGGCAGCCGCAGAGCGACAGTTCGTAGAGCAGTTCGGTCCCCTGCGGCGCCTCGAGTCCGCAAGCGACGAGCGGTTCTACCTGCGAGAAGACCTCGCGCGGCGTCCCGTCCATCAAGACCTTTCCGTCGCTGATGACGATAACGCGATCGGCGCGAGCCGCCTCTTCCATATAGTGCGTGATATGCAGAACGGTCATACCGTTTTCGCGGTTGAGTTTTTCCATCGTGTCGGTGACTTCCCTGCGTCCGCGGGGATCGAGCATCGCGGTCGATTCGTCGAACACGATACACTTCGGCATCATGGCGATCACGCCGGCGATGGCGACGCGCTGTTTCTGACCGCCCGAGAGTTTGTGGGGCGCGTGGCGCGCGTACTCGCGCATGCCGACGGTATCGAGCGCCGCGTCGATGCGCGCCCGAATCTCCTCGCGCGGCAGTCCCAGGTTTTCGGGACCGAACGCGACGTCTTCCTCGACGACGGTGGCGACGAGTTGGTTATCGGGGTTCTGGAAGACCATTCCGATCTTGCGACGGATCTCGAAGATCTCGTCGTCGGACAGCCCTTCCGGCGTGACGACCTTCCCGTCGATCTCGATCTCGCCCGCCGTCGGGATCAGGATCAGGTCAAGGAGTTTCGCGAGCGTGGATTTTCCCGATCCGTTATGACCCAAAATCGCGATATATTCACCCTCGTCGATGGACAGCGAAACGTCGGACAGCGCCCGGATCGGACGCTCCCCGTTCTCGCCCCCGTATTCGAAGGTCAGATGCCTTGTTTCGATAAAATGCGACACGACGTTTCCCTTTCAGAAGGAGTTCAGAAGATATGACGGACGCTCCCGCCGCACGGAAGAACCAGTCCGCTCTCGGTCACCGGAAGCCCGAGTTCGTCGGCGTCCGAACGTCCGCCGAACCGACGCGCGATCCGAAGACCCGTGATGTATTGCATGGCGGTCGGGCTCAGCCCCGTGGTGTAGGAATTGAGCAGGAAGAAGAGCGGCGTATCCGAAAGGACGTCAGCGACAAGCGACACGAACCCGTCGATCGCCTCTTCGATCTTCCACACTTCCCCCGTCGGTCCGCGACCGTAAGAAGGGGGATCCATGATGATCGCGTCGTAGCGGTTGCCGCGACGGATCTCGCGCTCGACGAATTTGCGGCAATCGTCGACGATGTAGCGGATCGGCGCGTCGGAGAGCCCCGAGAGCGCCGCGTTTTCTTTTGCCGTCGCGACCATTCCCTTCGCCGCGTCGACGTGTACCACGGACGCGCCCGCCTTCGCCGCCGCGACGGTCGCGCCGCCGGTATAGGCGAACAGGTTGAGCACCTTGATCGGACGTCCGGCGGAACGGATCAGATCGGAGAACCAGTCCCAGTTCGCCGCCTGCTCCGGGAAGATCCCGGTGTGCTTGAAGCCCATCGGCTTGATCCGGAAGGTAAGATCCCGGTAGGAGATATTCCACGCCTCGGGCAGTTTGTTTTCGCTCCACGATCCGCCGCCGGACGACGACCGACGGTAATCGGCGTCGGACTTTTTCCAGAAGCGGCTGTTCTTCTCCCCGTGCCAGAGGACCTGGGGGTCAGGACGGATCAGGATATACTTTCCCCACCGCTCGAGTTTTTCGCCGTCCGAGGCGTCGAGCAGTTCATAGTCTTTCCATTGATCGCAAATCCACATAGCAATTCCGTCCGTTTACGGTTGATTGAAATAGTCCTTCAGCGCCGATCCCGCCGCCTGACCGTGGCAGAGCGCGATGGCGAGCGCGTCGGCGGTATCGTCGGGTTTCGGCGCCGTTTTGAGCCGGAGCAGCGACGTCACCATCGCGATCACCTGCTTCTTCTCTGCTTTGCCGTAGCCGACCACCGCCTGCTTGACCTGCGGGGGCGTGTATTCGTGGATCGGGAGCCCGTTCTTCCGGCAGGCGAGCAGAATGACGCCGCGCGCCTCTGCGACCGTGATTCCGGTCGTGATGTTGTTGGTAAAGAACAGTTCCTCGATCGCGACCTCTTCGGGTTTATACTTCTCGATGATCCGGTTCAGTTCGCTGTAGATGATCTCAAGCCTGGATTCGACCGACGTATGCGCCGGGGTGTTGATGTCCCCGCAGGCGATCGGTCGGAACTGTCCTCTGTACGCCTCGATAACTCCCCACCCGACGATGGCGAGCCCGGGATCGATGCCGAGAATGATCATCTTCCTGTCCTTTCGGTACCGGGGATGGTCCCCGTTTCTCTTTTATCAAGATATTTTACCACACTTTTTCGGGAAAGTCAAAGGAAAACGCGAAAAAGTGTTTTTTCGGTAAATGCGGTTTACAAAAAGTATAATTTATGTTATACTGTAATGGTAAAAAGCAAAGGAGAGACGATCAATGACGGGAATACAACGAAAGAACCGTTTATCCGGGGCGGCGGACGCGATTAGCCGATCCCGGTTTTCTCCGTATCTGTTCTCGTTTTTCCTGTCCGCGTTCGGGCTCGGACTGCTTTTCCTTTTCGCGCGCGATAGTTTGTCTTTCCTCTACGAAACGAAAGCAGCGGGCTGGTACGGACTGCTTCGCTCGCTCGGAAAAGGCAACTCGCTTGCCGCCGTCGCGGAGAGCAGCGATCTCGCTTTCCTTTCCTTCGCGTTCAATCCGCTGAACCGACTGCTCGCGCTCTTTCCCTTCTCGTCGACCATCACCGCCGTCGTGCTCTACAACGCGATCAAGTGCGGACTTGCCGCCGCGGCGTTTTCCTATCTTCTCAAACTGCGTAAGTCGGAAGACCTGACCGCCGTTCTGTTCTCGGTGCTCTACTCCCTCTCGTCCTACTCGGTCGTCAGCCAACTGACCGGCGTCGCCGCCGACGCGATCGTCGTTCTCCCGCTTCTTCTCGCCGGGATCGAACGCATCGTCTCGCGTCGCGGGTTTGCCCTGTTCTCGGTTTCGCTCGCACTCTGCGCCGTCGTGTCCTTCCGGACGCTGTTCGGCTTCTTCGTCTTCTCGGTCCTTTGGCTGTTCGTGACCCGCTTCTCGGTTTCAAGACAGACGGCGAACACGGTCTTTTACGACCTGCTTCTCGTCCTTCTTTCGCTCCCGGTCGCGATCCTGCTTTCCGCGCCGGTCCTGTTCCCCTCGTTCGACCGACTGCTCCTTTCGTTCGTTGATCTCTCGTTCACGCAAAGTTACAACCTGATCGAATTCTTCGGCAAGATGCTCCCGGCGACCTACGACGGTCTTTTCGGGAACCGCTTCCCGTATCTCTTTATCGGCATGATCCCGCTTCTGCTCCTGCCGGTCTTCTTCCTTGCGAAAAAGATCCCGACGCGTGAGAAGGTCGCCCACGGGATCCTGCTTTTCTTTATGTACTTCACCTTCTCGGTAAACGTCCTGTCGGTTTTCTGGGATCTGTTTGCCGATCCCGACGGCTATTCCTACGTCGTCGCCGTGATCTTCCCCGCCCTGTTCCTTGTGATGTCCGCCCGCGCCTTAGAGAACGCGGATCGGCGCTCCGAGCGGACGGTCGTTTCGGCGGCGCTCGTGCTCGCCGCCCTGATCGCAATCCTGCAACGTATGGATCTTTCCTTTGAGACCGAAGAGGGCGCGAAAGTGATGTGGTTCTCCGAGGTCAACTCGGTCTGGGTGCCGCTTCCCTTCCTTGCACTGGGTTGTGCGGGGATCCTGCTTGTGATCCGTTGGCGCGAGTCTCACCCCGAACGCCGTCTCCCTCTCGTCTCCTTCGTTTCGCTCCTTCTGATGCTCGTCGCGGTGTTTGACGTCGCCGCCTCCGGCGCAGCCTTTGCCGGCGAGATCGCGAAGAAAGAAGGGACCGAGGTTTCGGCGACCGAGGGCAATCACGCCTACGTTTCGACCTACTACGCGGCGTACGCTGCCGGGATCTCTTCCTGCGGGATCGGGGATCCCCTCTACCGTGCCGAGAAGTTCGACGCGATAACGCCAAACGATGCGTCCTATCTCGGGTACGCGTCTCTGTCTTCGCTCTCCCCCGAGATTCTCTCTGCTTTCGGGATCGCATTCAACGAGGACGGGACGCTCGGGACCGTGTCCTCCCCCCTCTCGCTCTCGCTCTTCGGCGTGCGCTACGTGATGACGCACGAGCAAATCGAGACCAAGGCAAAGCAAAAGAAACGATTGAAACAAACGACGGAGACCCCCGCGACGTACGACACCCCCGCCGCGTTCCCCGATTCGCTCGCGTCGCTCTTTGATAAGATCTACTTTGACGAGGCGGGAACGGTCTATGAAAACGAGTACGTTCTCCCGCTTCTCTTCCGCGCCGCCGCGATCCCCGACAAAACGCTTCTGACCGGGATCAACGCGACGCCCTATTCGAGGGTCAACGCGGTGTTCCGCATCCTGACGGGCGACGATACG
>CACYZS010000058.1 GCA_902778985.1 uncultured Ruminococcus sp. | reverse complement strand
TCCCGACGCACGCGGTCGTGAAGGTCACCGAGCAGTTCCGTCATCTTCCGATGGTGCTGTGGGGGCTCTGCGGCTGGTACGAGGGCGACCGTCTCGTCACGACCGCCGATCAGGCGGGCACGACCGGGCTTCGCGCCACCTTCGAGGGGCTCGGATACACCTTCAAGTACGTCTACGACGTGATGGGCAAGAAGACCAAGAGCGACGTCGTCGCCGGCTTTTGCCGCGCCGCCGTCGCCGCCAAGGAAATGCGGAGCGAGAAAGTCGGTATGGCGGGCTACCGCGATATGAACCTCTACGGCACGCTCTACGACGGCGTTTCGCTCAAAGCGAAGACCGGCATCGAGATCGAGACCTTCGAGATGCTCGAGATGCAGCAGAGATACGAGAAGATCACCGACGCTGAGAAGGCAAAGGTGGTCGAGGAACGCATCAAGAAGTGGCACTTCATGAAACCCGCGAACCCCGATTCGATGAAGAAGGCTGCGGGCTACTACCTCGCGGTCAAGGCGATCGCCGAGGAGCGGAACTACCGTTCGATCTCGATCAAGGACGTCGACGGTATGAAGAAACTCTGCGGCTTCCCGCCCGCCCCGATCTTTATGCTCCTCTCTGAGGACGGCTACACCACGGTCCCCGAGAACGACTCGCTCGGCGCCGTGACGCAGTTGATGATGAACAAACTGACCGGGCAACTCGCCGGGTACCTCGAATTCTACGAATTCTTTGACGAGAGCGTCCTTGCCGGCGTTCCCGACTTCGTCGCCTGCGATATGGTGGACGGCGACACCTACACCGTTCTGCCCGCCGCCTTCGGTCTGCTCGATCAGGGTATTTTGAACGTCTCGAAAGTCAAGACCGGGACGATCACGATGTCGCGCCTGATCTTCAAGGAAGGAAAATACACCATGCAGATCATTCTCGGCGACGGCAAAACGCCCCCGAAGTGGGAGGAGTGCGGTTGGGATCAGCCCGCGCCGCAACTCTCGGCTCTGAACATCCAGATCCCCGACGTCGAACGGTTTGCCGAGAACGTCGCCTGCCAGCACTACATCATCACCTACGGCGACAACCGTCAGGCGATCCGCAACCTGTGCGCGATCCTCGGGATCGACGTTCTGGAACTGTAAGGCGTGAAAAAGATGAAGACCTTTCTCGGACTGGACGTCGGCACGACGTCGCTCAAAGCCGCGATCTTCGACGAGACGGGGAAGCGGCTGGGGTTCCGGTCGGTCGACTACACGCTTGATACCGATCCCGTGACCGGGACGATCGAGTTCGACGCCGAGACCTATATCACTATGTGCGAGACAGTGATCGCCGAACTCTGCAACGAGTGCGGCACTCCCGACGCGCTCTCGGTCGACACGCAGGGCGAGACCATGATCCTCTGCGACGGGGCGGGCAAACCGCTTGCCCCCGCCGTCGTCTGGCTCGACAACCGCGCCGAACGCGAGGCGGAAGAGGTCAAACGCGATTTCGGCTCCAAACGCGTGTACGAGATCACGGGACAACCCGAGATCACCGCGGGCTGGCCGGCGTGCAAACTGCTCTGGTTCAGACGCAACCGCCCCGAGATCTACGAAAAGATCGAAAAGGTGTTCCTGCTTGAAGACTGGATCCTCTACCGGCTGACCGGGAACTTCGTGACCGAGCCGACCATTCAGTCTTCGTCGGTCTACTTCGACATCTCGAAGCGCGACTGGTGGCGGGAAATGCTCGACTACATCGGTTTGCCCGAATCCCGTTTCCCCAAGATCCTGCCGAGCATGACGGTCTGCGGGGAATATAAGGGGATCAAGGTCGTGACCGGCGCGCTCGATCAGATCGCCGGAACGGTCGGCTGCGGCGTGACCGACGAGAGCGAGATCAGCGAGATGACCGGGACCATCATGGCGATCTGCGCCATGACCGACACGATCCCGCCCTACGATCCCGCCAGTATCATTCCGTGCCACCTGCACGCCATCGAGGGCAAGTATTGCCGGATCCTATGGTCGAGCACCGCGGGAATGGCGCTCAAATGGTTCAAGAACGGGTTTTCCGAGAACTACTCCTTCCGCGAACTCGACGGACTTGCCGAAAAGATCCCCGCGGGTTCCGACGGTCTGACCGTCCTTCCGTACTTCACGGGTTCGACCATGCCGAAGTACAATCCCGAGGCGACCGCGGTCTTCTCGGGCGTGACGCTCGCCCATACGAGAGGTCATTTCGCCCGCGCGATCATGGAATCCATCGCGTTTCTGCTTCGCGAGGACCTTGCCTACATCGGGGCTGATTCGATCCGTGAGATCCGCATCACCGGCGGCGGCGCTTCCAGCCCGCTCTGGGCGCAGATCAAGGCGGACGTGACCGGCAAAACGCTCCGCACCGTCAGCGAGAGCGAAACGGCGTGCCTCGGGTGCGCGGTCTTCGCGGCAGTCGGCGTCGGCGCCTTCCCGTCGGTCTCGGACGCGGCGGGGAGACTGGTGCGTCCCGACAAACGCTACGTTCCGTCCGGCGCGGATTACGAGGACGCCTACCGGCGCTTCGCCGCCCTCGACGAGAAAATGAACACCATACCGAAAGGAACCGACCATGTATAAGAACTATAAGATCCGCGCTCCGTATTTCGAGATCGGGCCCAAATGCTTCATGTGGGGCGAGCGTATGCTCAAACTCGCGAAGAAGATCGACGAGATCGCGGGCAAATACGACCTGGACGTCATCGTTACCCCTCAGTACACCGATATCCGGCTGCTCGCCGAGAATACCGAGAACATCCACGTTTACGCGCAGCACATGGACACGTTGCGTCCGGGACGGGGACTCGGTTCGGTTCTGCCCGAGGCGATCAAGGACGCGGGCGCCGTCGGCGTGATGCTGAACCACGCCGAAAAGAAACTGACGCTCGACCAGATCCGCGAGAGCATCGCGCGCGCCGACGAGGTCGGACTTGCCACGATCGTCTGCGCCGACAGCGTTGAAGAGATCCGGCAGGTCGCCCTGATGTCCCCGAACCTGATCGTCGCGGAGCCGACCGAACTGATCGGTACCGGCGTGGCGAGCGATATGGGTTACGTGGTCGACACCATCGAGGCGGTCAGAGCCATCAATCCCGACATCATGGTCCTACAGGGCGCGGGCATCTCCGGCCCCGAGGACGTGGCGAACGTCATTCGCGCCGGCGCGCAGGCGACCGGTTGCACCAGCGGCGTGATGAAGGCGAAGGATCCCGAGGCGGCGGCGGAAGAGATGCTCTGGACGCTCCGCAAGACCTGGGACGAGGTACACGGGAAATGAAGGAACAGATCGTAGATTCCGCCCTCGCCGCGTTTCAAACCGAGAGCGAATCGATCCTTGAAACGGCGAAGGTCATCGACCGCGCGGACTTTCTCCGGGCGGCGGAACTGCTCGTTTCGGCTCCCAGGATCGCCTCGACCGGCTGCGGACACAGCGGGATCGCCGCGCGGCATTTCGCGCACCTGATGTGCTGCTGCGACCGTCCTGCGCGTTTCCTCTCTCCGGCGGAAGCGGTCCACGGCGGGCTCGGCTTCCTCGAAAAAGGCGACGTCCTGCTCTGGACGTCCCGCGGCGGGAAGACCGACGAACTTTTCCCGATCGTGAAGGTCGCCCGCGAGAAGGGCGTAACGGTGATCGGCGTGACCGAGAACCTCTCTTCGCCCCTTGCGTCCCAGTCCGACGTCGTGATCCCGATCAAGGTCACGCGGGAGTGCGACCCCGACAACTGTCAGGGAACCACCAGTTTCGCCGTCACCTGCGCCGTTTTCGACGCGCTCCAGACGGCGGTCATCGGGCTTTCGGGTTTCTGCAAGGAGAAATTCGCCGTGATCCACCCGGGCGGCGCCGTCGGCAAACGCCTGAACGGCATCCAGTAAGATAACAAAAAGAAAGAAAACATAAAAGGAGACAAAATCATGGAATTCATCGTTTTTCAGAAGGAACTGGAACTGCAATCGAGAGGGTGGATCCCCACCTTCCACGACGTGTCGAAGGAGATCCGCGAGATCGTTAAGGCGTCGGGCGTGAAGAACGGGACGGTCTGCGTCGCGTCTCACCACACCACCTGCTCGGTCATGGTGCAGGAGTGCTCGCACGACATCGACAGTTTCGATCTTGAGTACCTGCAGCACGATCTGCTCGACATCATGCGGAAACTGGTTCCCGATTTCAAGGAAGAGCATCAGTACCGTCACCCCGGTCCGCTCCATTCTCAGTTCGGCAGATACGTCAACGAGCCGGGCGACTTTACCAGTATGAACACCGACGGGCATCTGCGTTCGGTCTTCTTCGGCAGAAGCGAGACCATGACCATCAAGGACGGTGAACTTGACGGCGGCGAATTCGCGCACGTCTACTTCATCGACTGGGACCAGGTCCGCGCCCGTCACCGTCAACTCAACGTGACCGTTATGGGTACGACCGAGGACGTCGGCGACCGCAAGTGGAACAACGGGGAAGTGATCAACACGCTTCACAAGTTCACCGACGAGGAGAAGGCGTACGACCTCCACTACGATCTGCAACTGAAGAGATAAGAGGAAGAATATGAAACTCATTCTTGATACCGCGAACCTCGACGACATTAAGTATTTCAATACGTACTATCCGATCTCGGGCGTGACGACCAACCCGACCATCCTCTCCCGTGAGGGCGGGGATATCGTCAAGCATCTGCACACGATCCGCGAGATCATCGGCGAGGATAAAGAACTCCATATCCAGGTGACCGAGACCGAGTACGAAAAGATCGTCTCCGAAGCGAAGACCATCGTCAAGACCTTCGGGAAGAACACCTTCGTCAAGATCCCGGCAACCGACGTCGGACTGCGCGCCACCGCCGCCCTCGCCAAAGAGGGGATCAAGGTGACCGTGACCGCCGTTTTCAGCGCGGGACAGGCGCTTCTTGCCGCGACCGCGGGCGCCGCTTACGTCGCCCCGTACGTCAGCCGGCTCGAAAACATCTGTGAGGACGGGATCGGCGTCGTCGCCGAGATTCAGCAGGTGTTCGACTGCGGCGACTACGACACCGTCATTCTCGCCGCGTCCTTCAAGACCGCGCGCGAGGTGCTGGACGTCGCGCTTGCCGGCGCCGGAGCCGCTACGGTCTCCGCCGACGTGTTGAAGAAACTGCTCTCGCACACCTCGACCGACACCTCGATCGCGGGTTTTGCCGCCGATTGGAAAAAGGCGTTCGGCGATCATACCCTTTCGGAACTTCTGAAGGGTTAAAACGTCCGCTTCGGCGGGGATCATGAAAAGAGCATTTTTATTCGTTATCGTCGCGTGCGTCATGTGGGGGACGTCGGGGATCTTCGTCCACTTCCTGTCCCCCTACGGATTCACCGCGCTCCAGATGACCGCCGTGCGTGGGGTGATCTCCTTCCTGTGCATGGCGGGCTTCGCTTTGCTGTTTGACCGGCAACAGTTCAAGATCCGCGGATTTCGCGAACTGGTGCTCTATATCGCCATGGGCACGACGCTCTTCGGGACGGCGTTCTGCTATTTCCAGTCGATGCAGATGACCTCGGTTTCGACCGCCGTCGTTCTGATGTACATTTCGCCGATCTACATCCTTCTGTTCTCGGTCGTCGTGTTCCACGAACGGCTCGGGATCGTCAAGGGGCTGTCGGTTCTCGGGATCCTTGTCGGTTGTATCCTCACCTCGGGGATCATCGGCGGGGGGCGTTTCAATCTCCCGGGCGTTCTGATCGGCGTCCTTTCGGGCGTCTCGTACGCGATCTACAACATTTTGGCGAAGGTCGCGGTAAGGCGCGGCGGCTCTCCGATCAAGGCGACGATGTATTCGTTTCTGTTTATGGCGGTGATCGCCGCGATCCCCTCGCACCCTACCTTGATCGCGTCCTATATCGCGGCAAGCCCGCTTCCGACCGTGCCGCTGCTCATCGGGCTTGGGCTTTGCACCTGCGTCCTTCCGTATTTTTTGTTCAACTCTTCTCTCAAAACGTTGCCGTCCGGGACGGCGTCGGCGATGTCGATCATCGAGCCGCTCTCGGCGTCGATCTTCAGTTTTACGCTGCTCGGGGAAGAGCCCGACGCGTTTTCGATCGCGGGGATCGTTCTGATCCTCGGATGCGTGATCCTGCTCGAACAGAACGAAATGCACAGGGACAAAACGACCGTGTCGGAACAAACCGAAAACCCCTGAAAACCAAAAAAGCGCCCGCCGAATACGGCGGGCGTTCTTTCTGTTGTCAGATGCCGATGCGCAGATACAGACCGAGCAGCGCGGCGAAAAGCGAAGGGATCACGAGCAGGATCCCGTAGAAGGTGAATTTCTTGAAGGAGAAGGAGACGCCTGCGCGGTTGAGAAGCGAACTCCACATGATCCCGGCAAGCGCGCCGAGAGGGGTCAGAAACGCGCCGAGGTTGGATCCGATCACGGTCGCGTAGATCCCGGCGGAAAGGGAACTTCCGGCAAGTCCGCCGTCCGAGAGCACCGAACTGAACAGGACGCTCATCGGGATATTGTTGACGAGGTTGGCGGCAAGGCAGGAAAGCCCGCCGTAGGAGAGGATCACGGCGCGGTCCCCGAGGAACGCCCCGATCTTTCCGGTCACGCCGTACGCCGAGAGCGACAGGACGAGGGTGAACATCGAGAGGACGAAGGGAACGAGCGGCCAGGGAAGCCGCCGCACCGTCCGGTATAGTTCCCGCGGCTTTCTGCGCCGGAACAGCGAGATCAGGGCAACGAACAGGAAAAGCGAGAGTGCAAAACCGAGAGAGACGCACCACATCGGGATCCCGACGTAGGGACCGATCGCGAGCAGGATGGTGCAGAGCAACAGATGCGCAAGTCCGACGGGGAGAAGGATCCGGTCGGGCTTATCTTCTTCTACCCAGATCGGATCGATCGGTTCGGATAGTTGCCGCCTGAACAGGAGCCGCAGAACGAGAAGCGAGGCAAGCCCCGCAAAGAGCGTCGGCAGCGCCATCACCGAAACGTACTCGCCGAACCCGATCCCGGCGGAGCCGCCGAGATAGATGTTGGTGGGATTGCCGATCAGAAGCGCCATGCTCCAGGTGTTCGCCGCGACGAACTCGGATACGAGGTAGGGAAGCGGGTCGATCCCCGCGCAGCGCGTGAAATAGCAGATGAAGGGCGTGAAGGTCAGGATGATGACGTCGTTTGAGGTGAAGACGGTCAGAACCGAGACCAGCGCGTAGAGCGTGTAGAACAGGACCGTCTGCTTTTCCCCCGCGGCTTT
>CACYZS010000057.1 GCA_902778985.1 uncultured Ruminococcus sp. | reverse complement strand
CGCCGATGGTCTCGACCGGGTCGGACGTGTCGCGCAGTCCCGCGGTGTCCGCCAACCGCAGCCGGGCGCGCCCCACCGGGAGCGGATATTCCAGAACGTCGCGCGTCGTGCCCGGGATCTCGGTGACGATCGCCGCCTCCTCCCCGAGCAGACGGTTGAAGACCGCGCTCTTGCCCACGTTGGGTTTTCCGGCGAGCGCGGCGGGGATCCCCTCGCGGATCGCGCGTCCGGTGCGGTAGGTCTTTTGCAGTTCGGTCAGGTCGGTTAAAATCGTCCCGACTCCTTCCGCGACCTGCTCCCGCGACAGATCGGCAAGATCCTCTTCGGGGTAGTCGATCGTGGCGTAGAGCGACGACAGCAGCGTCAGAAGGCGGTCGTGGAGCGCCCCGACGGAATCCGACAGGCGGTCGCGCGAGTCCGACGCCGAAAGACGCACCTGCGCCCGCGTGACGGCGTCGATCGCCAGTCCCACCGCCTCGGCGTCCGAGAGCGAGAGTTTTCCCGCCAAGTACGCCCGGCGCGTGAACTCTCCGGCGGGCGCGGGGATCGCCCCCGCTTTCAGCGTCGCTTCGAGCACCATACCCGAGAGCAGCGGACCGCCGTGGCAGGACAGTTCGATCACGTCCTCGCCGGTGTAGGAATTCGGCGCGGGGCAGTAGAGGAGCAGACCGTCGTCAACGATCTCTCCGTCCAGGATGATATTGCCGTAGATCGCCCGGCGCGGGGGATGGGCGGAAACGGGTTTCCCGTCCTTCGGGACGAAGCATTTTTCCGCGACAGCCCGGGCGTCGTCGCCCGACACCCGGATAACGGCAACCCCGCCCTTACCGGGCGGGGTTGATACGGCTGTTACGGTACCGACGTGCCCGATCACGCCGGATCGCCGTCCGAATTCTCTTCTTCGGACGCGTCTTCGTCGTTTGCTTCCTCGTCGGAGATCGAGGAAACGTCGGCGCCCTCGTCGGTGCCGATCTCGGTCTCGATCTCGACCTCGATCTCGGATTCCTCCTCGATCTCGGGCTCGTTCACGATCGCATCGACCGGTTTCTCGACCGGCGTCTCTTCCTCGCGGACGGCGGCGTCAGCCGGTCTGCGCTCGAAGAAGATCACCACGCGGCGGTTGTTGTCCGAACCGACCGACGAGGTGGTCACGCCCTCGATCCCGCTCACTTCGTCGTGAATGATGCGGCGTTCGTAGGGGCTCATCGGCTCGAGCATCACGTTGCGGCGGGTGCGTTTCGCCTTCTCCGCCATGCGGCGGGCGACGGCGCGAAGCGCCTCTTCGCGTTTGGCGCGGTAGCCCTCGATGTCGATGGTCACGCGGCTGTGGTCGCGCTCACCCTTCGAGTTGAGTTGCGCGCAGGCGAGGTTCGCCAGATACTGCAGGGAGTCGAGCGTATCGCCGTGATGACCGATCAGGTTCGCGGCGCCCTCGCCCGAGATCACGATCCGGCGAGCGCCGTCGGAGGTCGAGTAGAGCGTGGCGGTCGCGTCCAGACCGAGGTTGGCGATCAGGGTGTTGACGAAATCGAGCGAGCGATCCTCGCCCGGCGCCGCCTCGATCTTCTCGAGTTGCACCTGATCCTCGGGGATCACGACGCTGCGCTTTTTCGGCGGCTGGGGATTGGGGTTCTGGCGCGGGATCCGCTCCTCACCCCGGGGGCGTCTCGGACCCTGTCCGTTCTTCTTCTGGGGCTGATTGCTCCGCTCCTGTCTCGGCTGACGCTCGGGACGGTTCTCGCGCACCTGACGGTCGCGCTGCACCTCGCGGCGCGGGGCGTCGTCGGGCAGTTCGATATAGGCGCGTACCTTCGCGGGTTTCACGCCGATCACGCCGAAGATCCCCTTGCTTCCCGCGTGCAGGATCTCGTACTGAACGTCTGCCAGTTCGTCCGCGCCGAGCAGGGTGCGGGCGAGTTCTTTCGCTTCGGATACGTCCTTACCGGACGCGATAACTTCTTTGATCACGGTTGGTATCCTCCTGGATCAGTCTTCTTTTTGTTCGTCGGCGTTATCGTCCGCGCCGATCGCGTTCACCATGTCTGCAAGATCCCCCTCGACCGTTTTGGTCTCGACAGAGGGAGCCTCTTCGACAGGCGTTTCTTCAACGGGCGCCTCGTCAACGGGCGTCTCTTCTTTGGCTGCGAAATCCTCGGGTTTCAGTTTCTTTTCCGAGGGAGCGGGGGCGGGACGACTGCGCTTTTTCGGCGCGTTGTTCACCGGCTTCTTGTTGTCTTCGGGAAAATCGTCGTCGTCAATGTGGTGCAGCGAACGCGGACGGTCGCCCGAATACGACGAACCGGTGTACGCCGGGCGCTCGACCTGTTTCTTTTTCAGTTCCTTGACGATCTGCTCGAGTTCCGCCTTCGAGTATTTCGGCATCGGCATCACTTTCGCCAGGATCAGCATCTGCAGGATACCGATCACCGACTGGTAGATCCAGTACACGCCGATCGCGCCGGGCATCATAGCGGAGAAGATGACCGCGGTGATCGGACCGAGCCACATCATGATCCCGCTCGAGGTCTTCTGATCCTGCGTCTGCGCAGCCATCTGCGCCGGATCGCCGTTCAGTTTCTTCGAGAGGATCATCGACACGAGGCTGAACGCGAAGTTGATCACCGGGATCAGAAGGAGCAGGCTCCAGGAGAAGTTCCCGCGCACGACGGGCGTCAGCGTCAGATCCAGTTTGTCGCCGAAGAAGGACAGTTTCGGAAGGACGTCGGAAAGAAGTCCCTCTCCGCCGGCTCCGGCGAAGGCGGACTGGGCGGCGTCCATATTGCCCTTGATCGCGGAGATCAGGCTGATCTCCGACGCGCTGTAACTGCCCTCAAAGCCGATCGCTTCCGCGATCGCGCCGAGGTATCCGCCGATCTTCGAAACGTAGGTGAGCGGTTTCTGGATCACGCGGAAAAGGATCAGGATGATCGGAAGTTGGATCAGGAGCGGCAGGCAGCCGGAGAAGGCGGAATAGCCCTCCTTCTGCTGGAGCGCCATGATCTCTTCCTGTTTTCTGCGAAGGGTGGGTTGGTCGTTCCGTCCGGCGTATTTTTTCTCGATCATGAGAATCTTGGGACGGAGTTTCGCGCCCTTGATCTGGTTCTTCTGCTGCATGATCGCAAGGGGCAGAAGCACGATCTTGATGGCAAGGGCAAACAGAAGGAGCGCGACCATATAGTTGCCGGTCCAACTGTTGAAAAAGTTCAGAATACTACCGAAAAACTTATACATCGTTCAATCCTGTTCTACGGCGGGGGTTTCGCCGCCGTTCGATCTCTCCCGGATCCTGTCAAAGGGGACCTCGGGGTACTTTTTCCGCCAGCCCTTTTCCGGCACCGGATCGTAACCCGGGCGGCAGAAGGGGTTGCAGCGCAGTAAGCGCCAGACGGTCAGCGCCAGTCCCACGAAAAAGCCTCGTTTCTGAAATGCCGTAACGGCGTAGGCGGAGCAGGTCGGATAAAACCTGCAGCAGGGCGATTTGAGGGGGGAGATCGCTTTCTGATAAAATTTGATAAGCCCGATACAAATGTGTTTCATTTCGTGCCTTGGGAGATCAGTCCCAGTTTTTGAAACGCGAGCGATAACTCCGGGACGAGTTGGTCGCTCTTTCTCGTTGTCGCGCGTTCCCGCGCGGCGATGACGATCAGGTATCCGACACGGACGGGGTTCTCCCGGATCACGCGGCGGTATGCCTCGCGGATGATCCGCTTCGTCCGGTTGCGGACGACCGCGCCCCCGATCTTCTTCGAGACCGTGAGCCCGATCCTGTTGACGCGGATCTTTTCGGGGTGTTCCTTCTGCAGTCTGTCCGCCGCGTAGTCGGGGAGCAGATAGACCGCCAGGGAGGGTGTCACGAAACGCTTGCCTTTCGCGTACGCTTTGGAAAACAGATGGTTTTCGCAGATCGCTTTGAATTTCAAGTGATCACCGTTCCTTTTTTGTTCGGCTGACGCCGGCAAAGAAAAACCCCGATCAAACCGAAGGGCGGTGATCGGAGGTTTGTCTTTGCACTCAATAGGTGAGTTGTGCTCTGCCCTTTGCGCGTCTTCTTTTCAGAACTTTTCTGCCGTTCGAGGTAGCCATTCTCTTCCGGAAACCGTGCTCTTTGGATCTCTGTCTTTTCTTGGGCTGGTAGGTCCTCTTCATCACTAATACCTCCTTGTTCGAGTTTATGAAAGCGGTAAAAACCGCATAGTTCGAGCGTGCCGAACCGACAAGCAAACAATATTATAAACGGTAGGACGTGATTTGTCAAGAACTTTTTTGTAAAAATGCCCGCGCCCGCGTACGCACGGTACGCGGGCGCGCGGAGCGCAAATCGGGTTTTACGGTTTCTGTTCCTCGTAGAGCGCCTCGTAATCGGCGTTGCGGGGACCGGTCGGCGTGTAGGGAAGATCGAGTTTGGTCGTCCCTTCCGCCATCACGATGATCTTCTTCACGCTGTCGGCGTTGCGGATCCATTCATTCTCTTTGTGGCGGTTGGTGATCGTTCCCTCGTACCGGGGACGGAAGACCTCGCCGTGACTGTCGGACTCCCAGTTGACGAAGGGCATCGGCCAGAGAACGACCGACGGATCGATCTTCTGGTAAAGATTGCTGCGCGCCTGCTTGTCGTAGCCGTGGTGCGCGTATTGCATGATGTCCGCTTTGACCGCGTCGTCCGGCAGGTACATCATCCGGTCGCTCTCGCCGTATTCCGCGTCGCCGAGGAACACGATCTTCTGTCCCGCGATCTCGATCTTGAAAACCGTCGAGGTATCGTTGCCGGAGTTGAAGTTCAGGGGGTACACGTCCTCAAAGGTGCAGAGGACCGTGATCTTTGCCCCGGCAAAGGAGAACTGCATCCCGCTGTGCAGTTTGCGGTAGAGGGTCGCGCCCTCCCACGAAGCCATCAGATCTTCCCACGTGCCGTTGTTGGACGGGTAGATATCGCCGACCGTGACGTAGGGGAAGTTGTAGTAGAACCCTTCGACCTTGACCTTGTCCTTATATCGGTTCGTGAAGTTGCGGAGCGCCCCGATATGGTCGATATGCAGGTGGGTGATGAACCACCCGGCGATGATCGGCTGTTCGTGGTTCGCCGGTTTGTTTTCGGTCAGGATCTTGTAGATGGAAGCCGCGTCCTCTTTGGTATCGTAGCCGCCGTCGACCACGATGAACTTGCCGTCGGAAAGTTGCAGGACGTAGGACATACCGCCGTTGTACCCCGCCGCTTTGCAATCGACGTTGATCTGCCAGAGCGCAGGCGTGATCTGCCCGGCGCCGGGATCGAGCCGAGAGGGGATCAGGTCGTCTGCGCGCCCGATGTAGACGCGGACCGCGCCCTCGCCCGCCAGGTACGACAGATACGCCGTGAACTTGTCGTTCTTGTAGAGGATGTAACGGTTATCCCCCAACTGATACGCCTGTTTCCGCTCGCATCCGGCGGTCTGTTGGAACCAGCGGGTATAGTTGTCGAAATCGGTCCTCTGGCAGTTCTCGTACACGAGGATCTTGGCGCAGTCCCGGTTCCGGTAATCGCTCTTGGAACAGGAGAAGGCTCCTTTGAGCGTTCCGGCCGTCGGAAGCATCATGTTCAGCGTCTCCGAGTGAGTGCAGCCCTCTCGCGTGCACTTGGCGGTCTCGATCAAACCGTTGTCGCTGACCGAAACGGAATAAATGTGTTGCACGGCGTCCCCCTTGAAAGTTTTGTCGCCCTTTTCACCGCAGGCGCAGGAAAAATAGTAGGTCGGGCGCGAACCGCAGGTGGTGGCGCCCCTCAGCAGGTATTGCTCGCTCTGCACTTTTTGCGTGAAACTGTGCACGTGTCCCGGCGCGGAGGTGGGCTCCGCCGTCGTTGCCGCCGTGTCGATCGTCGTTTCGTCGGGCGTCTCGCTTTCCAGACATCCCGCGAGGCACAGGAGCGAAAGAAGCAGTAGTAAAGCGAAAAGTCGTTTCATGGCGTCTTCATCCTTTTTTACAAGAATTGAACGTAGGATCTCCCGTTTCTATGATAGCATTTTCGGGGCGTTTTTTCTATCACTATTTTGTCTGATTATATCAATTTTGTGTCATGGGAGAGAAACGGAACGGGCGCCGGGGCGCCGTCACGGACGGCTTGCGGCGGGCTCTTTCATAATGCGGATGACCGCCTTCAGATCGGCTTCGGGGACTTTGACCGTGTCTTTCAGATAATTGTAGATTTGTTCCGCGAAGGTTTTGCCCGGCGCCGCTTTCAGTTGGTCGACGTAGACGCTCTTGATCCCGGTGCCGCGCTTGTGTTTGATCAAAGCGAAATTCGAGAACAGGTAGTCGCGCCACAGGTCGTTTTCCGACACGCCGCAAAGTCCGTTGACCAGCCACGCGATCAGCCCCGTGCGGTCGGTCCCGATCGAGCAGTGGAAGTAGACCGGGTAGTTCGCCTTATCGGCGAGGATCGCGAAGACTTCGCGAATGCTTTTCAGGTTCTCGGCGGACGAGAACATGACCGACCAATCGTCGTCCATCGGACGCGAATAAAAGTTCACCGTGCTCCCGAGCGGCGACGCCGACAACCCGCCGATCTGGGATTTCAGCCGCAGATCGATCTCGGATTTCACCCCGAGTTCGTCGTGCAGCGTCTTGATGCCGTCCTTCGTGATCATGACGTCGGTCGCGCTTTTGTTCTCGACCAGCCGTCCGCCCCGGAAGAGCAGTCCCTGCCGGATCCGCCCGCCGTCCTCGGTCGCCCAGCCGCCGAGATCGCGGACGTTGGTCACGCCGTCGACGTATAGGTTGCGCGGACCTTGCGCGTCGGTGGTGAAGCGCCCCGTTTCCGAGACGTAGGACTTGTTTCCACGGTCGAGCGCGGAGACCGTCCAGCAGTAGGTTTCGCCGATCATGAGGTTGGTGAGCGTGTATTCCTTCGCCGTTCTGGGAAGCGTTTTCGAGACCGTGCTGCGGGGAACCGACGCGCGCCAGATCCGGATTACGAGCGCCAGAATTTCGTTTTCGGGAAGTTCGGTCTCGATATCCCAGGTCAGCGTGACCGTCGCCGGGCGTCCGAGTTCGATCGTCCCCGGTTCGTCGTTGTAGTTGACGGACTGCGCGGAATACGCCGTTTTCAAATAATCCGCGACCTTGGTCGGATCGCCGTCGGCAAGATACGACGCCTGCAGCGGGGTGTGGATCGACGTGCTTGACGAGGCGTTCAGGCGGACGGTGATCTTCGCCGGTTCCTCCGTCGTCGCCGCCGTCGCGGTTTCAGCGGTCGTGACGTCCGCAGTCGACGCCGCGG
>CACYZS010000056.1 GCA_902778985.1 uncultured Ruminococcus sp. | reverse complement strand
GTCTTATAATTGATCGCGCGGGGCTCGATCAGGGCGAACAGCAGCATCCCGGATACCGAGCCGAACATCGACCAGCCGTTCTTTTGCGCCTCGGCGAGGTTGACGGGATCGGTATCGGCGGGGAAGGGATAAAGCAGGACGAAGAGCAGGTAGGCAAGCGAGATCACGAGCAGGAAGACCACCCAACCGACCAGCGCCCGCTGCCCGCGGTCGTGCGAGAAGACCGGGTAGACGAGAAGGATCAGCAACAGCGCCGTTCCCGCCCCGACGAAGACGTCGGCGGGGGTGTGCACCCCGAGGAACATCCGCGAGAAGAGCACGAGCACGATCAGGATCGGGAAGAGGATCAGCGCCGCCCGGTGCTTGCGGTTCCAGAGCGCGAGGGAACCGAAGGCGCCGACCGCGTTCTGGCTGTGCCCCGAGGGGAAGGAGTATCCCGTCGCTTCCGCCCGCGCGCCCTCCCAGATCGTGAAGTTCGGATCGCGCACCCACGGACGGGGGATCCTGCAGAGGATCTTGACGGTCTGGTTGACGACGGTGCCGATGAAACTGACCGAAAGGACGTAAAACCCCTCGCGTTTGTCGACGCACCACAGAAGGAACAGCCCGAGGGCGAAGAACACCGCTTCGCCGCCGAGATAGGTAATGAAAGAGAAGATCGAGGCGAGCCAGGGGGCTGCGTGCCGGAGCGATTCAAGCGCGTAGAGCCACGACATATCCCGTACCTCCGTCTGTCAAAAGAGCAAAAGTCGTTCAGGCGTTTTCGGAAAGCGAAGCGTGGATGGCGGCGGCGGCGGTCTTGCCCGCCCCCATCGCGAGGATCACGGTCGCGGCGCCGGTCACGGCGTCGCCGCCGGCGTAGACGCCGGGTTTGGAGGTCAGACCGGTGGTCTCTTCCACGACGATCCCGCCGCGGCGGTTGACGTCAAGTCCCGCGGTGGTCGATTTGATCAGGGGGTTCGGGCTGGTGCCGATCGACATCACGACGGCGTCGACGTCAAGCACGAATTCCGAACCGGGCACCTCGACGGGCGAGCGTCTTCCCGACGCGTCGGGTTCGCCGAGTTCCATCTTGATACACTCGATCCCGGTGACGAAACCGTTCTTGGGATCGCGGCGGTCGTTCTCGTTTTGGTAGCCGAGGATCCGCGTCGGGTTGGTGAGAAGGCGGAAATCGATCCCTTCCTCCATCGCGTGTTCGACCTCCTCGCGGCGGGCGGGGAGTTCGTCCATGCTCCGGCGGTAGACGATATACACCTTATCGGCGCCGAGACGGAGCGCGGTGCGCGCGGCGTCCATCGCCACGTTCCCGCCGCCGACCACGGCGACGCGTTTGGCGCGCAGGATCGGCGTCGCGCTGTCCTCGCGGTAGGCGCCCATCAGGTTGCTGCGCGTCAGATATTCGTTCGCGGAGTACACGCCCTTCAGCGCCTCGCCCGGGATCCCCATGAAGCGGGGAAGTCCGGCGCCAGAGCCGATGAAGACGGCTTCAAATCCCTTTTCGAAGAGTTGATCGACCGTCAGGGTCTTGCCGATGATGACGTTGGTCTCAAAGTCGACGCCCAGCGCGCGGAGCGTGTCGATCTCGCGGCGGACGATCTTCTTGGGAAGACGGAATTCGGGGATCCCGTACATGAGCACCCCGCCGGCGACGTGCAGCGCCTCGAACACCGTGACGGCGTAGCCGCGCTTGGCAAGATCCCCGGCGCAGGAAAGTCCGGAAGGACCGGAACCCACCACGGCGACCCTGTGTCCGTTCGGCGCGGGGCGCTCGGGGGACGCGGTCGCGTGCGCGTTATGCCAGTCGGCGACGAAGCGTTCGAGCCGACCGATCCCGACCGGTTCGCCCTTGATCCCGCGAACGCACTTGGATTCGCACTGGGTCTCCTGCGGGCAGACGCGTCCGCAGACGGCGGGCAGGGAACTCGACTCGGTGATGATCTTGTACGCCCCCTCGAAGTCGCCTTCGCGCACCTTTTCGATAAAGGCGGGGATATGGATGTTCACGGGGCAGCCCGAAACGCAGGGCATATTCTTGCAGTTGAGGCAGCGCGCCGCCTCGTCGAGCGCGGTCGCCTCCTCGTATCCGAGCGCGACCTCCTCGAAATTGCGGGCGCGGACCTTGGGATCCTGCACCGGCATCGGGTTCTTTGTCAAAGACATATTCGGCATTTTTCGTCCGCCCCCTTACTTGTTGTTCGCGTCGCGGTAGAGGTTGCATTCCTCTTCCCGGCGTACCGCCTCAAAATCGCGGTACATGGTCGAGCGGCTCATCGCCTCGTCGAAATCGATCAGGTAGCCGTCGAAATCCGGCCCGTCGACGCAGGCGAACTTGGTCTCGCCCCCGACGGTCAGGCGGCAGCCGCCGCACATTCCCGTCCCGTCGATCATGATGGGGTTCATCGAAACGACGGTCGGAACGCCGAAGGGTTTCGCCGTGGCGACCACGAACTTCATCATGATCAGGGGACCGATCGTGATGATCTCGTCGTAGTTCTCCCCGGCGGAGAGCCACTCGCCGAGCGGGAGCGTGACCACGCCCTGCCGCCCCGCGCTCCCGTCGTCGGTCATGACGGCAAGACGGTCGGAGACCGCGGCGAATTCCTTTTCCAGGATCAATAGATCCTTGGAGCGGAAGCCGATGACGGTATGCACTTCGCATCCCAGACGGTGGAGTTCCTCGGCGATGGGCAGCGCGATCGCGCAGCCGACGCCGCCCCCGACGACGCAGACTTTTTTCAGCCCTTCGACCTCGGTCGGTTTGCCGAGCGGGCCGGCAAAGTCGGGAATGGTGTCTCCGACGTTCTTCCGGTTCAGGGCGGAGGTGGTGGCGCCGACGATCTGGAAGATGATGCGGACGGTCCCCTTCTCCCGGTCGTATCCGGCGACGGTCAGGGGGATGCGTTCACCGCCCTCGTCCACGCGCAGGATCACGAACTGCCCGGGGCGGGCGGACGCGGCGACGTAGGGCGCCTCGATCTCCATCATGGTCACGGTGGGGTTCAGACTCCGTTTTTCTGTGATGCGGTACATGGGTTTCCTTTCTTCCGATCGGCTCCGACGGGCGGAGCCGCGGGTAAAATATTAAAAAACATTATACCAAAGTCACCCCCTTTTTGTCAAGTGCGGCGGCGCGATTTTCGGCGTCCGGCGGGCAAAAAACGAAAAAGCGGTCGAGTCCGATCATATTCGCCGAAACCGTTGACATTCACGCGCGAGTGTGCTAAAATGAATAAAAGAGACTATCGAAGGGAAAAGGTCTATGCAGTCGTCTGGAATTCCTTTGGAGATCGAGCGGAAGTATCTGATCCGAATGCCCGACGTCGCGGCGCTTTGCGCGCTGCCCGGCTGCGTCGTCTCGGAGATCGAACAGACCTATCTGCCCGACCCTGCCCCCGGCGCGACCGAGCGGATCCGGCTCCGGCGTTTTTCCGACCGGACCGAGTACACCCACACGGTGAAGATCCGGCTCTCCAAAGTCGAGGCAAGGGAAGACGAGGAGACGGTGGACGAGGGGACCTACCGGTCGCTGCTTTCCCGCCGCGATCCGGCGCTGAATACCGTTATCAAAACGCGGTACGCGTTTCCCCTTGACGGACAGGTCTACGAGGTGGACGTCTATCCGTTTTGGAAAAAGACCGCGATCCTCGAGACCGAACTCCCCGACGCTTCGCTCTCTGCGCCCATTCCGCCCTGCCTTACGGTGATCCGCGAGGTGACCGGGGAGGCCGCGTACACCAACCGCAATCTTGCCCGGCGGATCCCGCCGGAACCCGACGCCGCCCTCTGACGGTCGCCGTATCATTCTATCGAAAGGAGATCCAGGCGTGTTTCCAGGTGAAACCCCGGTATCCGGGACGCGGTCCCGCGGGTATCGGTTCAACGGAATTTTCGGTTCGTCCACGGTGACGGTACTGCTCTTTTTGCTGGCGCTTGCGTTCGTCTGGTTCAGATGGTACGTCGTCGGCGCCGTCGTGTTCATACTCGTCGCCTCTCTGGAACTGGTCTTCTGTTCGGATCTGTCGGTCCCCGCGCTCCCGCTCCTGCTTCTCTCCTGTATCGTGCTCCCCTGCTACGACAGTTTTGATACCTTTATCCGCTACTCTTGGGTCGTGGGCGTCTTTCTTGTCGCCTTTATCTACAACCTGATCGTCTTCCGGGAAAAGATGAAGATCGGGCGCACCTTCTTCGGACAGGTCGCCGTCATGATCGCCCTGATGCTCGGCGGGACGGGGTACATCGCGCGGGAAGATCTGCTCTCCCCGATGTCGCTCTTCTACGTTCTGACGCTCGGGCTCGGGATGGTTCTGATCTACCTGCTCTTAAAATCGCGCTTCTCGCGCTTCAACGTCTACGGGATCTTCGGACGCGTCGCGCCGATGATGTACCTGGTCGGGATCCTCTCCTGCGCCGTCATTCTGCTTTACACGATCCGGGACAACCCCGCCGAACCCTACTTCTTCTCCCGGGTGCTTCAGAATCTGCTCTACGCCGAGTTCCAGCCGTCGAACAACTATTCGACGCTGCTGATGCTCGCGATGCCCTTCCCGGTCTGGTACGCCCTGAAACAGCACCCGCTGCACATCCTCTCCTGCTTCGTCTTCTTCCTCGCCATCGTGACCAGCGGCTCGCGCGCCGGCATCCTGCTCGGGGCGATCGAACTGATCCTCTGCTATCTGTTCTGGCTGCGCTACTGCGGACCGATCTCGAAGAAGATCGGGTCGTTCCTCGGTCCGTTTCTGATCCTGATCGCCCTGATCGGGATCAACTGGTTTATGACCACCTACCCGGACTTCGGTGGCGTCGATCCGCACGAGCCCCGTTCGGAGGCGCTTCCGATCGCGTTCCGCGCGTTCAGCGAACACCCGATCTTCGGGATCGGGCTCCGCAATCACGCCCTCGACGGAATCTATGACCCCAAGAAGGGCGCGCTCTGCTGGTTCCATATGTACTTCCCGCAGATCTTTGCCTCGATGGGACTGGTCGGTTTCTTTGCCTACCTGCTCCAGATCCTTCTGCGCTCGACCCTGATCTTCCGCCGGAAGAAAGGCCCGGTGCGCTCGACGCTCGGGCTGTCCTACATCGGACTGTTTCTGATGTCGCAACTCAACCCCGGCGAGTTCTGCCCGTTCCCGTACGCCGTGATGGCGATCGCCGTCTTCGTCATGCTCGAACAACTTGAAGAGACCGAGCGGACGGCGCGTCTGCTCGCGCCCGAATGGGGCGAGAACGTCTGACACTGCATTTCAACTACCCCGAAGGAGAATAGAATACCATGACCGAACTCGAACAAAAGGTGTACGAACTGGGCGTGATCCCCGTCATCAAGATCAGCAATCCCGACGACGCGATTCCGCTTGCGAAGGCGCTGATCGACGGCGGACTTCCCGCCGCGGAGATCACCTTCCGTACTTCCTGCGCCGCTGAGGCGATCAAGAAGATCACCGACGCGTTCCCCGAGATGCTTGTGCTCGCCGGCACGGTGCTGAACGCCGCGCAGGTCGACGCCGCCGTCGCCGCGGGGGCGAAGATGATCGTCAGCCCCGGGCTGAACCCCAAGACCGTCGCCTACTGCAAATCGAAGAATATTCCGATCATTCCCGGTACCGCCAACCCCTCGGATATCGAGCAGGCGATCGAACTCGGACTCGATACCGTCAAGTTCTTCCCGGCGGAAGCGGTCGGCGGACTCAAGATGCTGAAAGCCATGTCGGCTCCCTACGGCGCGATGCGCTTCATGCCGACCGGCGGGATCAACGCCGACAACCTGCTCTCCTACCTGCAGTTCGATAAGATCCTCTGCTGCGGCGGCAGTTTCATGGTGAAGGACGACCTGATCCGCGACAAGAAGTGGGACGAGATCACCGAACTGACGCGCGGCGCCGTCCGCGCCATGCTCGGCTTCGAGTTCGCGCACGTCGGGATCAACTCCGAAAACAAGGAAGAGGCGCTCCGCGCGGCGAAACTGCTCGAGACCATGTTCGGTCTGCCGGTCCGCGAGACCAGCAAGAGTTACTTCGCCGGCGTCCCGTTTGAAGTCATGATGGCGAAAGGTCCCGGCAAGAACGGACACATCGGGATCAAAACCAACTTCGTCGACCGGGCGATGGCGTACTTCAAACGGCAGGGATTTGCGATCGACGAATCCTCGATCACCTACGCCGACAACGGAAAGCCGAAGTTCTTCTACTTCAAGGACGAGATTTTGGGCTTTGCTTTCCACGTAGTCCAGAAATAATCCGCAGAGGCTGTAAAAAAAGGACAGACCGAAAAAGCGAAAAAACAGGATAATACAGTCGATCACACGACCGCCTTTCTTGCGCGGATAAGGAAAGAGGAAGAAACCCGTCGGGCTTCTTCCTTTTATTTTTCGCTTTTTCTACCGCCGTTTTGCGCCTCTGCCGTACGCCTGTACGGCGCCGAGCGCGCAAAGCGACGCTTCCGCCTCTTTTTTTCCGAGCCCCTGCCAGCGGGGCTGTAAAAAAAGGACAGACCGAAAAATGGAAAAGAAAAAATAAGTAAAAAACTGTTGCAAAACAGACGCAAGAATGGTATAATGAAAGTCTAAATTTTTTACGGTTGTCGGGCGACCGACTTAGATTGAGAGGATTGCGGTGAACAGAGCGCAACCGGGAAAACCGCATATGACGCGTATCGACCGAAGGATGACCGTCCTTGCCGCGGCGATCTACCTCGTTGAGTATCTCGGACGGTACAATCTTGCGGCGGCGAAAATCGAGATGATTGACGCCTTCGGCGGAAACGCCAAGGCGATGCTCGGGCTTGCGCTGACCTTGATGGCGATCTCCTACGGGTTCGGACAGATCGTGATGGGCTTCATCGGAGATCGCGTCCCGCCGCGGTTCGTCGTGTTCGCGGGACTTCTCGGCGCGGGGACGTGCAATATCGCCGTCGGCTGCGCGACGAGTTTGCCCCTGATCTGCACCGCGTGGTTTCTGAACGGCGTGTGCAAAGCCATGATCTGGCCGTCGCTCGTGCGGCAGATGACCTGCGATATGACCGACGACGGGTTCCAGAAGGGGATCGTTTGGGTGTCGATCGCCAGCAACGTCGGGATCGTTCTGGTCTATCTCGCCATCGTGCCGGTCAGTATCATTCTGCTCTCGTGGCGGCTCGCGTTCTGGTTCTCGGGGGCTGCCGAGGTCGCAGCGGGCGCCGTCTGGGTGCTTTCCGTGCGGACCATTCCGTCGGCGGGACTGCTCAAACGCGCGCTGCGCGCCGACGCCGACAAACCCGGGGCGGAAGAAAAGAAAAAGC
>CACYZS010000055.1 GCA_902778985.1 uncultured Ruminococcus sp. | reverse complement strand
CGGATCCTGCTCTTCAAGGGCACCAACGTCCGCTATCTGAAAAAGTAAACGTAAGGGAAAAACGAATGAAAAAAGTACTGATCCTTCTGCTCCTCTTCGCGCTGCTGCTCCCGCTTGTCTCCTGCGACAAGACGAACGGCGGGGAAGAAACGACCGAACCCGTAACGACGGCGACGCCCGAGCCGCCGGAAGAGACCGGACTGAACTGCACCGTCCGCACGGTCGCATTGAAAAGCCCCGTTTCGTTCCATACCGCGCCGATGACGGCGTACCTTGCCGACACCGACGCCTTTTCGGTCACGGACTACGCGGCGGGCAAGGACGAAATGTCCGCTCCGGAACCGATCGTCCTCTCCTGGAACGTCGATTTTGCGTCGGGGGAGAACGAACTCTGGTACTTCGTCGTCCGGATCTGGACCAAATCCGACAAGTCCGACGCGAAAGCGTTCCTGGTCGGCAGATCCGAGCGGGAATATCGTTTTTATAACGCCTATATCGGACAGAAATATTACTGGAACGTGACGGCGTACGGGATCGGGGGCGAGGTCTTCTCGTCCGACGCGGCGACCTTCACGACCGACAAGCAGGCGCCGCGCAACCTCTACGTCGACGGCGTCATCAACGTCCGGGACCTCGGCGGCAGAACGACCACCGACGGCGGACGCGTCCGGCAGGGGCTTCTCTATCGCGGCGCGAAACTGCACAACGCGGACGACGGGACGCTGATCTCCGACGCGGGGATCGCGACCATGCGCCAGACGCTCGGGATCAAGAGCGAGATGGATCTTCGGACCAAAAGCGAGATCGGCACGCTCGAAACGGTGCTCGGCGACGGCGTGACCTACTACTTCCGCAACCTGAAAGCCAGTCTTGACATCACCGACAGCACGCTTCGCGGCCATCTCAAAGAGATCTTCGCCGTTCTGGCAAACGAAGATAACTACCCGATCTACTACCACTGCGCGGCAGGGGCGGACAGAACGGGTATGGTCTCCTGGCTGGTCAACGCGCTCTGCGGGGTGTCCGAGGACGACCTCTGGCGCGACTATCTGCTCACCAACTTCTCAAACGTGGGCGACCCGAGAAAGAAGAGCAATATCGAAAGCAAATACGTCACGCCGCTCAAAAACGCGACGGGCGCCAACCTCGCGAAGAAGGTCTACAACTATCTGAAAGATACGGTCGGCGTGCCCGCTGCGAACCTCGACGCGGTCATCCGCATCATGAAAGCCGAGCCGGGCGAGACCGTCTCGTACACGATGCCGAAGGCGCCGGCGGGACATACCCACAAGGCGGCGACCGCCTACACCGTGATCGGGGAACCGACCTGTTCGACCCCCGGCGTAAAGGTCAGGTGCTGCACGACCTGCGGCGAGTATCTTGAGAGCACGGTCACGGCGATCCCGGTCGACTCCGACGGACACGACGCCGACTGGACCGTGGTCCGTCAGCCCACCGTCCCCGATCAGGCGGACGGGAGCCGAACCGGCACCTGCGTTTACTGCGGCAAACAGGTCGAGCAGACGCTTACGTTCGCCCCCACGACGCTGACCTTTACGGACAAATCCTCCGGCAGTTACAAATCCGCCCCGTATAACGTCGTCGAGGCGATGCAGGGCAAACATTTCTACCCGACGGCAAACAACTCCGCCGGCAACGACCTCTACATCGAGTATTCGGTCTTCTATCATCGTTCGATGCTGGATCTGGATGCGGAACACAACCCGTACGCGACCACCCGCCTGGGGACCGAGAGCGTGCTCTTCTGGTCGCCCGCCGCCGACATTCCGAGTTCCTGGTGCCAGTACGCCGGGGGGTTCGAGGCAACGGGGGACAACTTCAAGAACGTCGTGTCGGACAGCGAAGTGACGACGCCCGCAAAGATCGTGGCGGAGGGCGGAAAGTTCGCCGATTATCCGAATATCGGCGGCCCCGTTCAGGCGGCGCCCGAGTACGGCTGGCACCGGATCGGTATCCGGATCCATCAGAAACTGACCAACGCAGCAGATCTGAAAAAGGATACCGTCGCCGGCAAAACGCAAGCGACCTACCTCGTGACCGAGACCGTCTATATCGACGGTGCCGCAGCGTATAAACTCCAGACCGAAAACGCCGCGTCGTGTATGCGCTCGAAGTACGATCTTCTCTTTACCGCCGCGTCCGACGGCAAGGGCGGGATCGTCTATACCGACATCGGCGCCGACCGGTACGTGATCCCGTTCCACCTGAACGCCACGACCGCCAAGAGCGGCAAGTACGTCTACACCGCGATCGCGGACGTCTTCGTCACCTGCGGTAAGGGCTTCGTCCAGTCGGTCGAAAAACTCGCGACCCCGACCGAATCGACCGTCGCCTTCTCCGCGGGGGTAAAACTCTCCGCGCCGGTCTACTACCGAATCAAAGACTAACGATTGGTTCGTCCGGATCGGACGCAGCCACCGATCCACGGAAGAAACAGAAAAGGAAACGCCCGATGAAAAGATTACTGATCCTTCTGCTCCTGCTCTCGATGCTGCTCCCGCTGGTCTCCTGCGACAAGACGAGCGGCGTGGAAACGACTGCGCCCGATACCGTCCCGGTGATCACGACCGGGGCGCCGACCGAGCCCGAACCGGAACCGCTCGTCTGCTCCGTACGGCTAACGTCGCTCGGCAACGCGGTTTCGATCCATACGGCGACGCAGAAGGTTTACTTTGCGGATTCCGACGCGGACAACGCCACCAAGTACGCGGAAGGGGCGGACGAATTGTCCCGTCCGGTGCCGGTCGTGCTCTCCTGGAACGTCGATTTTTCGTCGGGGGAGAACGATCTTTGGTATTTCGTCGTCCGGATCTGGACCAAAACCGATAAGTCCGACGTCAGAGCGTTCCTGGTCGACAGATCCGAGCGGGAATACCGCTTCTATAACGCCTTCATCAACCAGAAATATTTCTGGAGCGTGACCGCGTACGACACGAAGGGCGCCGCAGTCGCGACGAAAACGTCCACCTTCCAGACCGAAACGCAGGCGCCGCGCAATCTCTACGTTGACGGCGTCACCAACGTCCGGGACCTCGGCGGCAGGGTGACCGAGGACGGCGGGCGCGTCCGGCAGGGGCTTCTGTACCGGGGCGGGCAACTCAACAATTCAAACGGAAACCGTACGATCACCGAAGAGGGGATCGCGACCATGCGCCAGACGTTCGGGATCAAGACCGAACTCGATCTGCGCAGAGTAGACAGTTCGAAAAACGAAACGGGCGGGATCACCAAGTCGTTCCTCGGCGACGACGTGAAGTATTACCGCAAATCGATCAGCACCAGCGTCACCGATCTGGATAACCGCCTGCTGCTGATCCAGGTCTTCGATATTCTGGCAAACGAAAGCAACTACCCGATCTTCTACCATTGTATCATCGGGACCGACCGCACGGGACTGATCTCCTGGCTCGTGAACGGACTGTGCGGGGTGTCCGAAGAGGATCTTTGGCGCGACTACCTGTTCTCCAATTTCGGCAAGATCGGGGGAACGAGAAACAAGAGCAAGATCGAGGACGGATACGTCAAAAAACTGAAATCCGCCTCGGGCGAGACGTTTGCCGAAAAGGTCTATAACTACCTGAATAAATCGGTCGGGATTCCCGCGTCGAAACTCGACGCCGTGATCCGGATCATGAAGGTCCAGCCGGGGAGGGTCGTCGAGAACAATACCCTGCCTTTGGCGGGACATACGCACACCCCCGAGGGCGAGTATACGACGGTCACGGCGCCGACCTGCTCGACCCCCGGCGTGCAGGTCAAGTACTGTTCGATCTGCGGCGAATACGTTGAAAGCACGCTCGCGGCGATCCCGGTCGACCCCGACGGACACGACGCCGACTGGAACGTGGTCCGTCAGCCGACCGTCGCCGATCAGGCGGACGGAAGCCGCAACGGCACCTGCGTTTACTGCGGCAAATACGTCGAGCAGACGACGAAATTCTCTCCGACCGTTCTGGCGCTGACCGACAAGAGCACGGGCAAGTACGTCTACGACAGGATCCCGATCCTCGCGTCGGCGAAGGGACAACACTTCTACCCGACGGAAAGCAATCCCGAAGGCAACGACCTTTACATCGAGTATTCGATCCTCTATCACCGGTCGTCGCTTTATTTCGACGTGGAGAAGTGCGATCCCTACATAACGACGCGCATCCATTCGGAAGCGGTGGTCTACTGGTCGCCCGCAAACAACATTTCGGACGCCTGGTGCAAATTCGCCGGCGGGTTTGAAGCGACGGGGGACAACTTTAAGAACCCCGTATCGGACAGCGAAGTGAAGACGCCCGCCAAGATGATCGTGGAGGGCGGCGCGTTTACCGACTACCCGAACATCAGCGGGAAGAACCAGAAGACGTCCCTGTACGGCTGGCACCGGATCGGGATCCGGATCCACGAGGAACTGACCAACGCATCCACTCTGAAAAAGGATACGACCGTCGGCAAAACGCGGGCGCAGTACGTTCTGACCGAGACCGTTTATATCGACGGCGTCGCGGCGTACAAACTCAGAACGACCAATAGCAAAACCGGTATGAAGACCAGCGACAACCTTCTCTATACCGCCATGTCCGACGGAAAGGGCGGGATCGTCTATACCGATATCGACCCCGACCGGTACGTGATCCCGTTCCAACTGAACGGCACGACCGCACAGAGCGGCAAGACCGTTTACGTTGCGATCGCGGACGTCTCGGTCAGTTGCGGCAAGAACTTCGTCCAGCAGGTCGAGAAACTCGCGTCGCCCGCGTTGTCGACCTTGAAGACGCCCACCGGATTGAAACTCTCCGCGCCGATCTACTTCCGGCTGAAAACCGATTGAAAACGCAGTAAAGGATCGCCCGCGCGTATGCGCGGGCGATCCTTTTTTACAGGAACAAAGGACGGATCTGTTTGCCGGCGAGCGCGGCGGAAACGCAGTCGGAGAGGAGCGTGAAGTCGGCGACAAGCGAATGGGGCTTGTGCTCGGGATCGTCCTGCACCATCGGGACGAAATACACGCCCTTGCGGGTGATGAGCCGGGCGACGTTCGAGAGGTTCGCCGAGAGCGAATCGTTTGAGGCGAGCGCGATCAGTAGCGGGCGGTCCTGTCGCAGGTGCGCCTTTGCCGCCATGGTGATCGCGGTGTCGGTGATCCCGAGCGCGATCTTGGCAAGCGTGTTGCCGGTGCAGGGCGCGAGGATCAAAAGTTCGAGCGGGCGCGCGGGGCCGAGCGGTTCGGCGTCCACGACCGTGTGCACGATCTTTTTCCCGGTCGCTTTTTCCACCCGGTCGCGAAAGTCCGCCGCTCGCCCGAAGCGCGTGTCGGTCGTGTAGACCGCGTCGGTCGCGAGGGGCAGGATCTCGCGTCCCTCGCCGATCAGGCGTTCCATCTCAAGTACTCCCCGGGACAGGGTGCAGAATGAACCGCAGAAGCCGTAACCGATCATGTTTGTCTATCCTTTCGCGGGCAAGCCGTTTTTTCTACGTTTTTCGCGCCCCGTCCGGGAACACCTCGCGGATCAGGTCGCGCGCCGTTTCGCCGAGGGCGATCCCCGCGCTTTCGGGGAACGTCCTGCCCGGCAGACCGTTTTCGCGGCGATAGATCACGCCGTTCCCGGGGGCGGGCAGATTGCCGTCGCCCGACGCCAATTCGAGCAGCAGGGAACCCGCGGGCAGATCCGCCGCCGCTTCCTTGGAGAGCAGGCGCGCGGGGACCGTGTTGACCAGCGTGCGGAACCCCCGGAGCGCGCCGGGTTCGGCAAGAGATACCGTGTCGGCGCTCCGCGCCCCGATCAGGGTCGCCATCGTGCGCTCTTTGGGATCGCGCGCAAAGACCGTGACGGGACAGCCGAGCGAGAGAAGCCCGCGGCAGAGAAACTTTCCGATCCTGCCGAAGCCGAGGATCGCGGTCGGGTTCTCGCGGGGCGCGGCGGGGGAGTCCGAGAGCAGGATCCCGAGGGCCGCCTGCGCGGTCAGACACGCGTTTTTCAGAACGAACTCCTCAACGTTCATATAGTCCCGTACGGCGATCCCCGCGCGCCGCGCCCCCGAGATGAAGGCGCCCGAGAGGTTGCCCCCGAGGATCAGGGCGGGCTTTGCCGCAAGCAGATCGGCAAGGGAAACGTCGGGGAAACCCGTCACCGTCGCCCCGTCGCGCGAGGCGGGCAGGGGCAGAAGCAGCAGCGGGGCAAGCGGCGCCCCCGGCGCGTACCGCGCCGCTGAAAAACCGCACCCGGTGAGCGTCCGGGCGGCGTACTCGAACCGTTGGTCGGTCCCGAAAACCGTGATCTTCATAGCCGATCCCCCCTTAACAGGATATGCGTAGAGAAAGAAACGTGCTTTTCAAGAAAAAAAGCGGGATAGGGGGTGACAAATCGGCAAGCATCTGCTATAATAGTCTCTTGAAGAATTCATTTTTGCGAAAGGACTTGACAAAAATGGCAAAAGTTATTACATTCGGCGAGATCATGCTCCGGCTCGCACCCGACGGATATCTGCGGTTCGTGCAGGTCGATCACCTCGAGGCGCTGCTCGGCGGCGGCGAGGCGAACGTCTCGGTTTCTCTTGCGAACTACGGCGTTGACAGCGTCTTCGTCACCAAACTGCCGAAGCACGAGATCGGTCAGTTGGCGATCAACTCCCTGCGCCGTTTCGGCGTCGACACCTCGAAAATCGTGCGCGGCGGCGACCGTATCGGCGTCTACTATTGCGAGAAGGGCGCGAGCCAGCGTCCCTCGAAGGTCATCTACGACCGCGCGGGTTCCTCGATCGCCACGGCGTCCCCCTCGGACTTCGACTGGGACGAGATCTTCGACGGAGCCGACTGGTTCCACTTCACCGGCATCACCCCGGCGCTGAATCCCTCGGTCGCCGCGATCACCCTTGAGGCGTGCAAGGCGGCGAAGGCGAAGGGACTGACCGTCTCCTGCGACCTCAACTACCGCAAGAAACTCTGGACGCGGGACGAGGCGCGCGCCACGATGACCAAATTGATGGATTACGTCGACGTCTGCATCTCGAACGAGGAAGACGCGCACGACGTGTTCGGCATCGACGCGGAGAACACCGACATCGACAGCGGCAAACTCAACCACGAGGGCTACAAGAGCGTGGCGCGGCAACTCGCCGAGAAGTTCGGCTTCAAGAAGGTCGCGATCACCCTTCGTTCTTCGATCTCGGCAAACGACAACGACTGGGCAGGTCTGCTCTACGACGGTAAGGACTACTGCCTCTCGAAATCGTACCATATGCACATCGTCGACCGCGTCGGCGGCGGCGACAGTTTCGGCGCCGGGCTGATCTACGCGATCCTGTCGGGCTATAACACGCAGGATACGATCGAGTTCGCCGTCGCGGCGTCCTGCCTCAAACATTCGATCCAGGGGGACTTCACTCCACGCAGGACGCGATCGAGTTCGCGGTCGCGGCGTCGTGCCTGAAGCACTCGATCCAGGGCGACTATAATATGGTCACGGTTGACGAGGTGAAGGCGCTGGCAGGCGGTTCCGGCAGCGGCAGAGTACAAAGATAATCCGAACCACTCTGAATGAATGAACGCCCCGGCGGGGAGAGTTATAGGTTGCGCTGCGGCGCAACGTTTAGAGTGATGAGAATGCCGCCCGACGCGGGCGGCATTCGTTATGAACAGACCGCGCCGTTCGGCGCGGTCTGCGTTTTATTTAACCAAAGGTAAAGAAACGTGTGAAAGTTCCGTTTTTGGACCGGCGGCGCGAGGCACGAGTGCCGCAAACTTCAATTCCATATTGAAGTTCTTTGCCGCGCTTTCTTACAAGAAAGCGCGCGTATCCTTCGTAGTCTTCAGTTCACGAACCCGATCTTACGGCGAACCTTGGACAG
>CACYZS010000054.1 GCA_902778985.1 uncultured Ruminococcus sp. | reverse complement strand
GAACTGCTCTCGGAACTCTCGATCTACGACCTTGCTCCTACCGACCGCGCGGAACGCCTGCTCACCGCCGCCACGATCGGCCGCGGCGCGGAGTTTTCGCACGACGTCGACACGCTTTTCTTCTGGCTCCTTGCCCGGGACGAAGAGGAGAATGCCGTCACCGTCGTCGATCTCTGATCTTTCCTTAATATAAAACGAACCCGCGCGGCAAACGCCGCGCGGGCATTTTTGTTTTCGGATCAATGCACCTTGACGAAGATTCGTCCGTTCAGTTCGGCTACCCAGCCGTGCGAGGACGCGTAGGTGACGCCTTCCGCGAGGAAGGGGACCATCGCCTGCACCATCCGGGTATAGCCGAAGATGCGCGAAACTTCTTTGTAGAGGTCCTCGGTCGTCAGACTGTATTGCCGTGTGACCACCGACCGCACGGCGGCGGCGATCTCCTCGGTCGGGATGTCGTTGAAGTCGCGGCGCGTGTTCTTCGGATCGGCGGGATCGGGGATACGCGGCGTGACCGGCGTGGTCTCGGGATCGGTCAGCCAGTAGAAGTGGTTGCTCGCCGTCTGCGTCGTCTTGTGGTCGATGAAGCGGAGTTTCTCGTCGATCGATCGTTCGATCTTGGGCGAGGTGCGCGGGATCCCCCACGCCGTCAGCAGACGCTTGACCAGCAACGTGCGGCTGATCGGACCTTCGAGATGCAGGATCTTATCCATCTGCATCACGATCCGCGTCTTGTTGATGACGTCGCAGAAGAGGTCTGCGCCGACCATACTCTCGTCCATATCTTCAAACTGCGTGACGGGATAGATCGGGAAAACGTCGCTCTCGCGTTTGCGCTCGGATCTCGCCACCGTCTCGAACACGGTCGGGGCGGGCGCGGCGGGCGCGGGCGTATCGTAGAGGATCGGGCGGAGTTTCGCTTCCTCGGCGAGGTTGCGGATCTTTTCGAGTTCCTTCGCCGGGGCGTCCCACCAGTCGAGCAGCCAGAGCCGGTGGATCTTCCACCCGAGAGAGGCGAGGATCTGATCCTGAAGGATCAGGCGGTCGTGCGCCGTCTCCTGTCCCGCGTTCTCGCCGTCGCAGAGGATACCGAGCAGGTATTCGCCCTCGCGGAGCGGATCGCGGATCGCGATGTCGATCTTGTATTCCGAGCAACCGACGTGCGTGTCGACTTCGTAACCGAGTTGACGGAGCGCCGCCGCCACGTTTTCGGCGATGCCCTCGCCGCTCGTCCGGTCGCCCGGACGCGTCGGCAGACTGCTGTTGCCCGACATGGCGAACGAGAGGAAGGAGCGCAGCCCGATCACGCCCTCGGAGGTGGTCCGGTTGAGGTCGATCTGGTCGGGGAGCAGGGTCGAGAAGACGATCATCTCACGCCGCGCGCGGGAGGTCGCCACGTTGAGTCGCCGCCAGCCGCCGTCGCGGTTCAGAGGACCGAAGTTCATCGCGACCTGCCCGTTCTTGTCGGGACCGTAGCAGACAGAGAACATGATGACGTCGCGTTCGTCCCCCTGCACGTTTTCGAGGTTCTTGATAAAGATCGGCTCGTACATACCGAGCGCCGCCTCTTCGAGTTTCGGGTTCTTGCGGAACTCGGCTTCGAGCAGGTCTTCGATCAGCAGTTGCTGTACCGACGAGAAGGTGACGACGCCGACGCTCTGTTTGGCGAGTTCGGGTTTCTTCAGGCGGCGGACGATCTCGGCGACGATCGCCTGCGCTTCCGCCTTGTTCTGTTTGGTTCTGCCCCTGTCGTAGAAACCGTCGACCTTGACGAAACTGACGCGGCTGACGCGGTCGTTCGGAGAGGGGAAGGTATAGAGTTTGTTTTCGTAGTACTGCCGGTTGCTGAACGCGATCAGGCTTTCGTGCCGCGACCGGTAGTGCCACCGCAGGTGTTCCTCGGGCATTCCGAGCGCGAGGCAGTCGTCGAGGATGCTTTCAAGGTCTTCCTTTTCGATATTGTCCTCGTCGTTGCGGACGGTCATGAAGAAACTGGTCGGCGGGAGTTGCTTGGGGTCGCCGACGACGATCAGGTCGTTGCCGCGCGCGATCGCGCCCACCGCCTCGCAGGTCGGCATCTGGGACGCCTCGTCGAAGATCACGAGGTCGAATTTCGGGAAGGACGGGTCGATATACTGCGCGACCGAGATGGGCGACATCAGCATACACGGGCAGAGGCAACGGAGCAGGTTCGGGATACTGTCGAAGAGTTTGCGGATCGCGATCCCGCGCCCGCCGGACAAGATCGCGCGCTGCAGGATCGAGATCTCCGAGGACGCGGAGGCGTTGTCCATCGCGTTCGGGATCTTCGAGGACAGCATCGCGGCGAGTTCCTGCTTGGTCAGGTTCTCGAAGTTGGCGTTGATCTTCGCGAACTGCCGGATCTTCTCTTCGACCAGCGCGCCGTTGAAGTCCGAGAGCGCCTCTTCGCCGTCGATGACGGAGGCGGCGCAGGCGTAGGCGAGGTTGCGGCGGTAGGTCGGGATCAGTTGTTCGGTCTCGATCTTTCCGGCTTCAAGCGCCTGGCAGAGCACGCCGAGCCCGGCTTTCTCCGCTTCTTCCCGGACGCCGAGATAGCCGTTCCAGTCGCGGAGCGTGTCGATGCGCGAGAGACAGGTCTCGGCAAGTTTCTTCTGGTTGATCAGCCAGCCGGGCTGTGCGCGCCAGCGGGCTGCGTCGTTTTCGCAGAGCGACGCGAGGGCGTCCTCCGCCGCAATGAAGGCGTTGAACGCCGCGGTCACGGCGCGGAAGAGCGCGGTGCGTTCGGCGAACATCCCCTCCTCGGTCAGCGCGCCGATCTTGACCAGCACGAGCGAACGGTTCTCGGGATTGGTGCAGATCTCGCCGCAGAGCCGGATGATGTCGACCGCTTGCAGGAACATCTGTTCCAACATCCGGAAGTCGCAGTGTCCGCGATCCCAGACCTCTCCGAAGATGACCTCGCAGAGGTTGTTTTCGCGCACCGTGCGGGCGGATTCCTGGTACTTCAGGATGTCGTTCAGGATCTTGACCGTCTCGCGGGTGCGGCAGGGTTTCGCCGTCTTGCCGAACGAGGCGAGGCGGCGGCAGATCGAGCGGCGGCGGAAGAAGCCGGTGATCGGGCTTCTCGACTGCGCTTGCTTGATGCGCTGCAGGTTGGTCGCCGCGTCGAAGTTGAGGATGCCTTCGGAGAAGCGCGAGAGTAGCGCGGCGTGCAGATCGTCGCGCGCCTGTCCCGCGTGGCAGATGTCGAGGATCCGTTCGCGGTTGAGCGGGAGATTCTTGTTGGTCGTCAGCCCCGCGGGGAGCAGATTGACCTCCGAGAGGATCGCGCAGAGTTCCGAGATGGACTTGATCTGCTGATAGGTGTGCAGGTTGCGGAAGGGGATCAGGCGCGCGAGCGCGACGAGATTTTTCTGCAGATCGGTGCCGCTTTCGGTCAGGTTGACGAGCGACTCGGCGAATTTCTGTTTCAGTTGGAGCGAATAATCGCGTCTTTGGTAGATCGCGAAGGGGTTCTTGTGCACGCCGCCTACCGCGTCGGCGGCGACGCGGAGTTTGCCGATCACGGCTTCGTGCCGCCTCGGCGTCTCGGCGGTCAGGGCGGCGACCGCCTCGCCCGTAAAGATCTTCAGATCCGGCGCGTCCTTATACTGCTCGAAGCGGACGATCGCGTCGTAGAGCGAGAACCCGAAGGGGCGGATCCGCCCGATCGCGCTGACCGTGTCGTTCAGTTGCGTGCGCATACGGCGCAGGCGTTCCGCTTCGGCGGTGAATTCTTCCGGCGTCTTGATCTTCGCCGATTGCAGGGTGCGGTCGAGTTGCCCGAGAACGTCGGCTTTCTTTGCCTTGTTCGAGTGCAGTTCCAGACAGAACGGGGCGATCCCGATGGATTCCAGACGCTTCTGCACCACCGAGAGCGCCGCCATCTTTTCCGCGATGAAAAGAACCGACTTCCCGTGGTAGAGGGCGTTGGTGATCATATTGGTAATGGTCTGCGATTTCCCGGTGCCCGGGGGACCGTGCAAAACGAAGGTCTTGCCTTCGCCCGCGGCGCAGATCGCGGAAAGTTGCGAGGAGTCGGCGGGCAGCGGCGCCGCCACGTCGACGGGATCGACCGTGTTGTCGAGTTGGTCGGGGAGCAGGAATTCGTCGGTGTCCCGCCAGGTCAGCCGCCCGGTTAGCAGGGAAGACACGACCTTGTTCGCCTTCAGATCCGCGGAGCGGCGGCGCAGGTCGTTATACATAATGAAGTTGGCAAACGAGAAGTTGGAGAGGATCACCGACTCCAGGACTTCCCAACGCTTCATCTTCATCACCGCGCTGCGCACCGCCGAGAAGACGTCGCGGATGCTCCGGTCGCCGTTCTCGTTCTGCGGGAGCGGATCGACGTCGGGAATGGTGACGCCGTAACTGTTGCGGAGCATTTCGAGCAGGGTGATGTTGAAGCGCGGCTCGTCTTCACGCGCCCGGAGCAAAAAGTCCTTGCGCACCGAGGCGCGGACCAGTTCGACCGGGAGTAGGACCAGCGGAGCGTAGTGGGGTTTCTGCGACGAGTCGGACTCGTACCAGCGCAGAAAACCGAACGCGAGGTAGAGCGTGTTGGCGCCGCTTTCTTCCAAGCCCGTCTTGGCGGTACGGAAGAGGTTGTTCAGCGTGCCCGAAAGGTCGTCGGGCTCGGTCGTGGTGTGGATCCGTCTCTGCCGGAACTCCGAGCGCAGGAAATTGCGGATGGGATCGGCGGCGTGGCGCAGGTTGACCAGCCCCTTGCCGTCCCCGACGGGGATCTCGGGTTCCTTCGGGCGCGCCAGCACCGAATACTCGACGTCGTCGCGCGTCAGGGGATCGAAGAGTTCCTCGACCTGACCGACCAGGATCTGCACCGAGGAACGGTAGAAGGAATAGTTCAGAAGCGTGTTGCGAAGAGAGAGGTCAAGCAGTTTGCGTTCCCACATCTGCTCGCGCGTCATCTCGGTCGAACCCGTCCGCTTCGCGGTCCGTTTGGCGCCCGCCTGGTCGCCGTCCTCGCCGGTGCGTTTCGCCGTCGAGGGGACGAAATCGAAGAGCGGATTGCCCTTCGCGTCGAGCCGCCGGAGCGGCATGGGCAGGATCCCGCCGGCGCGCACGCGACGGAGATCAAGCGCGAACCAGAAGCGATCCTCGTCCGAGAGCCGGGCGTTCGCCGCCGCGACCGCGGCTTTGAACTCGGTCTTCTCGGAGAAACCGGCAAGCGACACGAAGGCAAGTTCCTCAATGCCTTCCGCCGCGCGTTTGGTGAGTTGCGTCGCGTCGTCCTGAATGCTCTCGGAGAAGAAGGTGTCGATCAGCCAGACGCCGACGTAGCAGGTGCGTTTCTCAAACACGACGATCGGGTTGAGATCCGCCGCCTCCAGGCACGCCGCGAAGAGCAGCGCGAGGTCGAGGGTGGCGCACTCGCGTTTGACTTTCAGGGTCTCGGGAAGCCTGATCCGCTGTCCGGGATCGTCGTAGCCGGCGGTGGTTTCCTTGACGCGGAACTTCTCGTCCTGCAGGGCAAGGAAGATCGCCTCGAATTGTTTCAGAACCGATCCGGGATCCTTTTTCTTATAGCCCGGGAACGAACTTTCGCGCGACAGGCGTTTGAGTTCGGAACCCGCGATCTTCATCAGGTCGGAGAGGTACGGATGCCCCGGCTGCACGAACGCGCCGGTCGTTTCGGGGAAGAGTTTCGCCCCCGCCCACTCGTCGTAGGCGAGCAGACGGACGGTCGCTTCGGTCTCGGAAACGATCTCGCCGTCGAGGGTAAGCGTCACGCGGATCACGGTGTCCTGCGCCGCCGTCAGGGTGATGAGCGTCGAGGCGTACATCTGGAGTTCGGGGGAGAGGATCTCGTAGTCGGCGCGGGGACGCACCTCTTCGACGGGGAAGACGGCGGGGCGGAAGATCGCCGGATCGCTCTTGACCGACACCGAAAGACCGGACAGAGCCCTGCCGGTCGTATTTCTGATCCTGATCTCCCGGATCACGGGGATCCCGCTCTGTTGCAGAGCGAAGTTCATCACCGGGGAAAACAGCGCCGAAATGGTCGCGATCGTATCCAAACCCAAAGTCCTCCTGACGTGGTGACAGTTCCGAACGGATAAAAAAGCATTCTCACCCATTATTGCCTATATTATATAATTTCCATTCGTATCTTGTCAAGAGTATGGGCGAAAAGATGCGATTTTTCGCCGCCCCGCGATCCACGTGAAAAACGCGATCGAAAAGCGACGGAAAAAGCGAAAAAACACTTGATTTTTCGCCCGGGGTGTTGTACAATAAAAAGTGATAAAACAACTCGCAGGAGGAAAGATTCAATGCTGGTTTCCGCAAAAGAAATGCTTGAAAAGGCCGTGGCGGGCAAGTACGCCGTCGGTCAGTTCAACATCAACAATCTCGAATGGACGAAGGCGATCCTTCAGACCGCCGAGGAACTCCGTTCTCCCGTCATTCTCGGCGTCTCCGAGGGCGCGGGCAAGTATATGTGCGGCTTTTCGACCGTCGCCGCGATGGTGTCGAGTATGATCCGGGAACTGAAGATCACCGTTCCGGTCGCGCTCCATCTCGACCACGGTACCTACGAGGGCTGCTTCAAGTGCATCGACGCCGGCTTTTCCTCCATCATGTTCGACGGTTCTCACTACCCGATCGACGAGAACGTCGAGAAGACCTCCGAACTGGTCAAGATCTGTCGCGAAAAGGGTATGTCGCTCGAAGCGGAGGTCGGTGCGATCGGCGGTGAAGAGGACGGCGTGATCGGAATGGGCGAATGCGCCGATCCCGACGAGTGCAAGAAGATCGCCGATCTCGGCGTGACCATGCTGGCCGCCGGCATCGGGAACATCCACGGCAAGTACCCCGCCAACTGGAAGGGTCTGTCGTTCGAGACGCTCGCCGCCGTGCAGGAGAAGACCGGGAAGATGCCGCTGGTTCTCCACGGCGGAACCGGGATCCCCGCCGATATGATCCGCCGCGCCATCTCGCTCGGCGTCGCGAAGATCAACGTCAACACCGAATGCCAACTCACCTTTGCCGCCGCCGTCCGCAAGTACATTGAGGAAGGCAAGGATCTGGAGGGGAAAGGCTTTGATCCCCGCAAACTGCTCGCTCCGGGCGTCGAGGCGATCAAGGCGACCGTCAAGGAGAAGATGGAACTGTTCGGATCGGTCGGAAAGGCCTGATCGGAGTTAGCGATTGCGCTGCGGCGCAACGTTTAGAACGATGAGATTGCCGCCCGTATCGGGCGGCAATCGTTATGAGCAGACCGCGCCGTTCGGCACGGTCTGCGTTTTGTTTGACCAAAAGCGGGGATCTCCCGTAGCCTCCCCTTCGGGGGAGGCAGAGAACGAAGAGGCGACCGTTGCGCGGTCGTACGATATGCGGCGTGCCGGAGGCACGACCGCGCGATATAACCGCCTGCGGCGCTTGCGGTATATTCCCGCGCTT
>CACYZS010000053.1 GCA_902778985.1 uncultured Ruminococcus sp. | reverse complement strand
CCCGCTCGCGTTTTGCGAGCGGGTTTCCACCTTAATTGCATTTTACTATGCGGGATCTTCAAGCAAGGCGAAAAGCATCAACGGACTTATTAATAATCCATTTTTGTTTTTCGGTCTGTGCCGATAGGGGTTCCCCGACGTGAGTTTACGAGCGTTGGGGGTTCCCGTGATCGCGCGTCAACCGATGAAGGAGCGGATCAGGGCGACCTGCTTCAGAACCGACGCGGGGGAAGTGCCGCCCTCGCTCGTCCGGCGGGTGACGCAGCGGTCGAGGTCGATCGCCTCGTAGATCCCTTCGTCGAAGAGTTCGGAATACTCGCGGTAGACGTCGAGCGGCAGCGTTTCGAGTTCACAGCCGTCCGAGATGCACCGGGCGACCAGTTGCCCCGTGATCTTGTACGCCGTGCGGAACGCCATTCCCTTCGCCGTGAGGTAGTCGGCGCAGTCGGTCGCGTTGATGAACCCTTTGGCGGCGGCGGCGCGCATATTGTCCTTGCGCACCTTCGCGGTCTTCAGCATGGGCGGGAAGATCGACAGGCACTTCGAGAGGGTCTCAAGGCTGTCGAAGATCGCCTCTTTGTCTTCCTGCATATCCTTGTTGTACGCGAGAGGCAGCCCCTTCATAATCGTCAGCAGGATGATCAGGTCGCCGTAGGCGCGCCCGGTCTTGCCGCGGATCAGTTCCGCCATATCGGGGTTCTTCTTCTGCGGCATGATGGAGGATCCCGTGCTGAACGCGTCGTCGAGTTCAAGGAACTTGAATTCCCAAGAGGAATAGAGCACGACCTCCTCCGAGAAGCGCGAGAGGTGCATCATCGCGATCGCGGACGCGGCGGCGAGTTCGATCGCGAAATCGCGGTCGGAAACACCGTCCAGGCTGTTGGCGGTCACGCCGTCCATACCGAGTTTTTTGGCGACCGCCCCCCGGTCGGTCGGGTAGGTGGTCCCGGCGAGCGCGCAGGAGCCGAGCGGCGAGACGTTCATACGCGTCAGCGCGTCGATGAACCGCTCCATGTCCCGCTGGAACATCATGGCGTAAGCCATGAGGTAATGCCCGTAGGTGATGGGCTGCGCCCGCTGCAGATGGGTGTAACCCGGCATCACGGTATCGGCGTGCTCCTCGGCAAGATCGGCGAGGGTCGCCATCAGGTCTTTCAGTTTTTCGAGGATCTCCATACCGGCGTCGCGCAGGTGCAGACGCACGTCAAGCGCGACCTGGTCGTTGCGGCTCCGCGCGGTGTGCAGGCGCCGTCCGACCTCCCCGAGCCGCTTGGTCAGTTCGGCTTCGACGAACATATGCACGTCCTCGCCGCCCGCCGAGAAGTCGAGCCGTCCCTCTTTCAAATCGGACAGGATCGCGCCCAGTCCGTCGATCAGGGAAGCCGCGTCCTCACGCGAGATGATCCCCTGCTGCCCGAGCATGGCGGCGTGCGCCATCGAGCCGCGGATGTCGGCCTCGTACATTTTGCAGTCTACGGACAGCGACGAGTTGAACTCGTCCGCCGCGGCGTCGAGTTCGCCCGTGAAGCGTCCCGCCCACATTTTGTCTGCCATGGTGTTCTCTCTTTCTTACGGTAGATCCCGGATCAGTCGGTCGGCAGTCCGGTGGCGTCAAAGGTGACTTTTTCAAGCAGGATCTCGCGCGCTCTCTCGCAGGCGATCTGCGCGTAGATCTCCTCGAGCGAGTAGGACTCGAGGAAACTCTCGACGGTCGTGCTCTCGTCGTCGCTTGCGTCCACCTGATCCCGGATCCAGTTCTTCACGTCCTGTTCGGTAATCTCGACGCCCTCGAGTTGGGCGACCGCGTTGAGTACGAGCAACTGCTTGATCGCCTTGTAAGCGTAGGAGGCGATATACGCCTTCCAGTCGGCGTCAAAGCGCAGGTTGAAGTAGTAGCGGGCGGCGTCGTCGAGCGAATCGAAAAGCACCTGCTGATAGGTCATATAGTAGTAAAGGTTGCTCTGCTGATAGTAGCCGGTTGCGCTGTCGTTCAGTTTTTCTTCGATCCGCGCGGTCTCGCGGACGCCGCTGACCTGCGGGACCGAGCCCGAGAAGGTCAGGGTAGAGAAGAGTTTCTCGATCAGGCAGTTGAACTTGCGGGATTCGAGGTCGGTCGCGGTCTGCTCGCGCAGCCAGTCCTTTAAGGCAAGTTTGAACTCGGCGACGGGATCGTCGGTCGTCGGGGTGAAGTTGTTGATGCTGCGGGCGAATTCCTCCGTCAGTTCGGGGACGGTGTAGGTGCCGTCGAAGACCCCCGCGACCACGACGTCGAACTTCGCCGCTTTGCCGGCGAGATCGGCGTTCTTGTAACTGTCGGGGAAGGTGACGTTGACGACCTTCGGGTTCTCCCACGAGGTGTCCTTGGGGATCACGCCGATCAGTTGGGTTTCAAAGGTGTCGACGAAGGAGTTCGAGCCGATCACCAGCGCGGTGGGGCGCTCGCTTTCGGCGTTGCTTCCGCCCTCGAACGCCACGTCGTCGATATAACCGGTGTACCAGAGATAGACGGTGTCGCCGTCCTTCACGGCCTGGTCGGTGATCAGGTTCGGGGTGCGGTAGGACGGGAGCAGATGGTCGTTCAGATAATCCTCGACTTCCTTGTCGGTGATATCGAGCGAGACGGTCAGGTTCGCGTAATCCTCACGCGAGACGGTGATATAGAGCGAAAGATCGTTGTGGTAGTAGTCGTAGGTGGGATCCGCCGTCGAGACGAGATCGAACTTCGCGTCTTTCTTCTTTTCGTTTTTGCTGCAGGAAGCGAAGGCGGTGAGAACGAAGACCAGCAGCAGGACGAATGCAACTATCCGTTTCATGGGTTTCTCCTTTTTCCTTTTGGTTTTTATTCAGCCGCTTCCGCAGCGATGGGCAGTTCGCCGTAGTCGAATTCGACGACGGTAAGCAGGATCCGCTGGGCGGCTTCGATGGCGATCATCGAATAGACGTCCTCGATCGAGTAGCGACCGAGGACGGTCGCGACGTCGACGCCGTTCTTCTCCGCCTGATCGCGCACCCACTGTTTGGCGTCCTCTTCGGAGATCGTGATCGCGGAGAGGCGGGCGACCATATTCAGCACCAGATACTGTTTGACCAGTTTCTCGGCGTATTCGTGCAAAAACGCCCGCCAGTCGCCGTCGGGACCCAGCCCGGTATAATCGCGCCCGGCTTCGTCGAGGTCCGCAAAGTACGCGGAGCCGTAGTAGATCGCCGACATATAGTTGTAGTACTCGTAGTAGTACTCGATGTCCGCGATCCAGCCGTCCTCGAACCGTTGCGCCTCTCCTTCGGGGAGCGCGTCGCCGAAGGTCACCTTGTCGAGCAGAGCGTCGACGATGCGGTTCAGTTTGTGGGACTCGAGGTTCGCGACCTTGTTCTCGCGCATCTGGTTCAGCAGGTCGGCGCGGTAGGCGGCGACGACGTCGGTCTCCTCGGTCTCGAAGTTGAGTTTGCCCGTGATGAATTCCGCCGTCAGTTCAGGGGTGGTGTAGGTGCCGTCGAAGATGCCGTCGATCGCGACGTCGAAGCGCGCCTCTTTGCCGGGGAAGGTGACGGTGATGGTGTGAAGGTTGTCCTTCGAGGTTTCGGAGGGGATCACGCCGATCAGGGCGTCCTCAAACCCGTTGATGAAACTGTTCGATCCGATCTCCAGTTCGTAGGGCTCGTCGTACTCCATGTTGCTTCCGCCGGTGAAAGCGTAGTTGTCGGTGTAGCCGGTGTAGCGGATCTTGACGGTATCGCCGTCCTGCACGGCGCGGTCGATCACGATCGCGTCGCCGTCGACGATCCCGACGATCACGACCTTGAAGCGCGCGTCCTTACCCGCGAGCCGCGCGTCGGTATAGTCGGCGGGGAAGGTGACGTTGACGGTCAGGGGATTTTCGTCCGAGGTGCTCTCGGGGACCGTGCCGATCAGGGCGGTATCGAAGCCCGGGAAGGTCAGGTTGCTTTCACCGATCTTGAGCGAGTAGGGCTCCTCGTCGTCGGCGTTGCTCCCGCCGTCGAAGGGGAAGTCGTCGGTGTAGCCGGTGTACCAGACGTAGACCTTGTCCCCGCTCTTCACGGCGACGTCGGTCGTCATGTTCGGAGTGCGGTAGGTCGGCAGCAGGTATTCGTTCAGGTATTCGTCCACGTCGGACTCGGACAGGTCGAGCGAGACGGGAAGACCGTCGTAGTCCGCCTCGGTCAGCGTCAGATACGCGGACAGATCCGCGCGGAAGTAGTCGAAGGTGGAATTCGCCGTCGAAACGAGATCGAAGTCGGCGTCGGCGGGAGCGGTCGTCGCCGGCGCGGTGGTCTCGTCGGTCTTGTCCTTCTTGCAGGAGACCGCAGCCAGGACGAGGGCAAGCAGAAGGACGGCGGCAAGAATTCGTTTGAGAGCGTTCATTTCGTGATCCTTTCCGTTCGGGGATTGCCCGCGCGGAGCGTGCCGCGTGGGCGAAAAACGCGAATAAAGATAGTATAAGTATAGAATACCCTGTGTCAAAAGTCAAGCGAAAAGTTGTGAACAATCATACCAGGCGGGAATTTCCTCGAAGCGTGACGAGACCTTCCCGCCCCTTTTTTTGAAAAAAACTTGCAATCAAAACCGACCTTTGCTATAATGATGTAAAGAACCATAGGGACACGCGCCCGAAAACCGGAAGAAGGATGACCATGCCAAACCTTGCAAACGCCCCCGAAGGGGAGCCGTTCTCCTATATCAAACGCAACGTAGAGACCCTGCTCGGCACGCTGGAAGGCGCGGCGAAGGCGGCGGGCGTACCCGTCCCCCGGCTGATCCCCGTGACCAAGAGCGCCACCCCCGACGAATTCCTTGCCCTGATGCGGGCGTATCCCGCCGCGGCGGCGGAGAACCGGGTGCAGGCGTGGAAGGAACGCTGCGAACTGCTTGAAGCGGCGGGACTGCCCGCGCCCGAATGGCACCTGATCGGCTCGCTGCAGGTCAACAAGGTCAAGTACGTGGTGGGCAAGGTCGCCCTGATCCAGTCGGCGGACAGTGAAAAACTGATCCGCGAGATCGGCAGGATCGCCGACGCCCGCGGGGTGCGGCAGGATATTCTGCTCGAGATCAACAGCGGGCGCGAACCCGACAAGGGCGGGGCGCTGCCCGAGGACGCCCGGGCGCTCGCGGAATTCGCGAGAACGATCCCCGGCGTACGCCTGACGGGCTTGATGACCATGGGACCGGTGACGCCGGACCCCGACGCCTGCCGCCCCTATTTTGCCCTGACGCGGGAACTCTACGAGCAGTTTTGCAAAGAAAACCTGTTTGAATGCGACGCCCCGGCGCTCTCGATGGGTATGAGCGACAGTTACCTTGCCGCCGTCTCGGAGGGCGCGACGATGGTCCGCGTGGGACGCGCCCTGTTCCGGCACGAAAACGGCTGATCCGCGCGCGAAAACGAAAAGAGGAAGGACGAGCCATGAGTTTTTTCAGAAAAGCGAAAACCGAGCAAAAAGACGGATACGCGGGATACTATGACGTGCCCGCTTCGAACTTCGTACAGTCGTCGGCGCCCTCGGTCGGGGATATCCCCGAGAAGACGCCCGGGACGACCCTGAACCTCGGCGGCAACAATATGGAACTCAAGGTGATCTACCCGGTCGCGTTCGGCGACGTGTCGGAGATCGCCGATCACCTGCTGTCCGGGCGGACGGTGTTCCTCAATCTGGAGAAGACCGCCCCCGACGTCAGCCGCCGGGTCATGGACTTCATCAGCGGCGTCGCCTACTGCGTCGGCGGGAACATCCGCCGCGTCGCGGCGTCCACCTACATCGTCTCTCCGAAGTCGGTCGACGTTTCGGAGACCGGAGAGGAGACGGCGCCGGAAGATCCGGAACTTTCGTAAAATGCACACTGCCGCTTTGCTGCTCTCGCGGACGGTGCTCGCCGCGATCGCGGTCATCGAACTCTGTATGCTGATGCGGGCGATCCTGTCGTTTTTTGCCGATCCGGAGAGCGTACTTCTGACCTTCTGTATCGCCGTGACCGAACCGGTGATCCTACCCTTCCGGGCGATCTTTTCCCGCTTCGAATCGCTCGACCAACTGCCGCTTGACATTCCCTTCTTCGCGACCTGGATCGCTCTGGCGGCACTCGGCGGACTGCTGCCGACCGTTACGTAAAAGACCGAAAAGAGAGGGGGTTCCGCGCCAAATGAATTCAAAATGGTCAAAGCGCCTGCTTTCGCTCGGCGCGGTGATCGTCGGCGTTCTCGCCGACTTTTTTACGAAACGGCTCGCCGTTTCGCACCTGAAAGGGGAAGCGCCGATCCCGCTGATCCGCGGGATCCTTCGCTTTTCCTACGTGGAGAACCCCGGCGCCGCCTGGGGGATGTTTGCCAACCAGCGCTGGGTGTTCATGGTGTTCTCGGTTCTGGCGATCGCCGTCATCGCGTTCTACTTGATCCGGCGTGATCCGCCGGTCCTGCTCTGCCTGTCTCTTTCCATGATCCTTTCGGGCGGGATCGGGAACATGATCGACCGCACTTTCCGGGGCGTCGTGGTGGACTTCATCGAATTCTACCTGTTCGAGTTCCCGGTCTTCAACGTGGCGGACTGCCTGGTGGTGATCGGCGCCGGTCTTCTGATCGTGTGGCTGATCGTCGACACGGTGCGCGAGAAGAAGAAAAAGGACGAAGAGAGCAAAAACAAAGACGAATCCGCCGACGGGGGGGACGGAGAATGATCCGCCGCGTCGGAGAGGAAGCCGCGGGGACGCGGCTGGACGCATATCTATCGCGGGGGGACGAAGGTCTTCCCGCTCTTTCCCGTTCCGCGGCGGCGAAACTGATCGCCGAGGGGAACGTCACCCTGAACGGCAAGCCCGCCGATAAAAACGACCGGCTGGCGGCGGGGGACGAGATCGAAGTGACCTTGCCCGAACCCGAACCCATCGACGCCGCGCCCGAAGAGATCCCGCTCGAGATCGTTTACGAGGACAAGGATCTGCTCGTCATCAACAAGCCGTCGGGCATGGTGGTCCACCCCGCGCCGGGCAACCCGTCGGGGACGTTGGTCAACGCGCTGCTCTACCACTGCAAGGGCGAACTTTCGGGCATCAACGGCGCGCTGCGCCCCGGGATCGTCCATCGGATCGACAAGCAGACCAGCGGCCTGCTCGTCGTGGCGAAAAACGACGAGACCCACCGCAAACTGGCGGCGCAACTCGAGGGGCATCATATCACCCGCGAGTACCACGCGCTGGTGCAGGGCGGGTTTTCCGTCGACGCGGGCACGGTCGATCTTCCCATCGGGCGGCACCCGGTCGACCGCAAGAGGATGGCGGTGATCCGGGACGGGCACACGTCGCGCCCCGCCGTCACGCACTATACCGTCGCCGAGCGGTTCGGCGACGTGACCTATCTGATCTTGAAACTCGAGACCGGGCGGACGCACCAGATCCGCGTGCACCTGTCGTCGATCGGGCATCCGCTGCTCGGCGATACGACCTACGGCGGCGGGAAGACCGCCTTCGAGCGGAAGCACGCGAACCTCCTTGACGGACAGTGCCTGCACGCCGCCCGCCTGACCTTCACCCACCCGACGACGGGGAAGGAAATGACCTTCTCCTGCCCGCTCCCGCCGGATTTTTCGGCTCTGCTCGCGATCCTGCGCCGGGAGAGGGGCGGCGGGGGTGACGACGGGGGTGCGTCATGACGGTTTTAAGCGTCTCGGGACTGACGCTCTCCTTCGGCGCGACGCCGATCCTGGAGAACGTCACGTTCGGGATCAACGAGGGCGATCGCGTGGGGGTGATCGGCGCCAACGGCGCCGGGAAGACCTCCCTTTTCCGTTTGCTGACCGGGGAATATACCCCCGACCGGGGAAGCGTCACGGTCCTGCGCGGCAGGACGGTCGGGATGCTTGCCCAGAATACCGACCTTTCCCCGCTCGGGAACGTGTCGGTCCTCGACTATATGATCGCGGGGTTCCCGCACCTTTTGGAAACGGAAGAGGAGATCGCGCGGCTTGAAAGCACGATCGGGACCCTCGCGCCGTCCGAGGCGGTCTCCGCCGGGGCGCGGCTCGACGCCCTGCACCGTCGGTACGCGGCGGAAGGGGGACTGGAGTTCCGTGCGCGCTGCCGCAGCACCCTGCTCCGGCTCGGCTTTACCGAAGAGCAGATCACGGCGAAAGTGCCGACGCTCTCGGGCGGGCAGCACACCCGGATCGCGCTCGCGCGTCTGCTCGCGCAGGAGCCCGACGTCCTGCTGCTCGACGAGCCGACCAACCACCTCGATATTTCCGCCCTGACCTGGCTCGAGGAGTTTCTATCGTCCTACGCGAAAACGGTCTTGGTGATCTCTCACGACCGCTATTTTCTCGACCGCACCACGACCAAGACCCTGCTGGTCGACCATCGGCGCGCCGTCCTCTATCCCGGGGCGTACACGCAGGCGAAGGAACAGCAGGAAAAAGACGCGGAATCGCTCGAACACCGCTACCGCGAACAGCAGAAGGAGATCGCGCGCATCCGCGCCAACATCGACTTCCAGAGGCGGTGCGGGCAGGAGCACAATTTCGTCACCATCCGCGCCAAGGAAAAGCAACTTGAACGCATGGAAAAGATCGAGCGCGCCCCGAAGGCGGGACGCGACGTGCGGATGTCGTTTTCCTCCGACGGGGGGATCGCGAACGACGTTCTTTCGGTGAAAGACCTGTCCTTTTCCTATACCGGGACGCCCCTGCTCTCTCACGTCACCTTTACGGTGCGGCGCGGGGAACGGGTATTGATCCTCGGGGACAACGGATGCGGGAAGTCCACCCTTCTGAAGTTGATCCGGGGGGGTATCGTTCCCAAAGGCGGCAGGATCACCTTCGGCGAGCGGATCACTTACGGCTTTTACGATCAGGAGAACCGCGACCTCACGGACACCAACACGGTCTTCGACGAACTGCGCGCCGCCTACCCCCAGAAGACCGACGGCGAGATCCGCTCGACGCTCGCGCTCTTCCTCTTTTCGGGGGAGGACGTGTTCAAGTCGGTCGCGATGCTCTCGGGCGGCGAACGCGCCCGCCTGACGCTCGCCAAACTGATGCTGAAACCGGTCAGCCTGCTGATCCTCGACGAGCCGACCAACCACCTCGATATCGGATCGCGCGAGGCGCTCGAGACCGCGGTGGCGGCGTTCGACGGGACGGTGATCGCCGTGTCGCACGACCGCTACTTCATCGACCGCGTCGCCACCCGGATCGTCGAACTCGACCGTGCAGCCGAGGGCGGCGTGACCGAGTACCCGGTCGGGGACGCCGAGTCCGCCTACCGGGAATACCTGCGGCTGCGCGAAGCGGGGAAGGGCGAAGAGAAACAGCCCGCCGCCCCGACGGTCAGCCGGCAGAAGGAACTGTTTGAAGCCAACCGACGCGCCGCCTCGGAAGCGCGCTCGCAGGCGAAGCGGAAAGAGCGGGCGCAGCAGCGGATCCCCGAGATCGAAGCGGAACTGTCGGCTCTCGAAACCGAACTCTACACCACCGCCGCGCAGGATTACGTCCGGGCGGGGGAGATCGAACAGAGAAAAGCGGAACTCGAAGAAGAACTGCTCGCGCTCTACGAGTTGACTATGTGAGGTCGGGCGAGGGCTGGATCGAGATCCCGTTGTAGACGGCGTCAAAACAGCCGTCCCCGCCATCCGTCGTCGCCCGCACGCCCGAGACGTGCAGATAGCGCACGAAATCGAAGTCGTATTCGTCCAGCCGCTTGCCGTACACGTCGAGCGATTGCGCCGCGACCAGCGGCGTGCCGTCGGGATCCCGCCCGACGAAGAGCATCGAGTGGAAATACCCCTCGCCGTCCCGCCCGATCTGCACGACGTCCCCGTCGTCGAGGCGTTCCGCCCCGACCTCTTCCCCGAAGGGACCGAGACCGCGGTTGCCGGTCAGGAAACGGTAGAAGAAGTCGACGCCCGTCCACGAGGCGGTGCGCTCGTTCTGGGTGATATAGTACCAGCCGAAGACCGGCGTGAAGTTCATTTTGCAGGATCCGGCGTAGAGCGCCTGCGAGACGAAGTTGGTACAGTTCCCGCCGATCCCGGTGAAGTCGTAGAAGACCGGATTGCGCATTTTCGCCCACCGTTCGGCGTAGGCGACCGCGCGCTCGCGGCGGTAAGGTCGGATCACGAACATTCGCGTTTTTCCCCCTGTCGAAAAAATTGTAAATTTCTCGGTGCACCCCTTGCATTTACCTTTGGTTTAATGTATAATATGTTCATCTTTTTTCCGGGGCTCCCGAAACAAGGATATGCGGCGGAAACCGGTTCGGTTCCGCCAGCGTCTTTTTCCCGCCCCGAGATCAAAAAATATCGGAGGATCAACCAATGCAAAACAACGTCCGTCCCGAAAGCATGAAACGCATCAACACCCCCGAACTTGCCAAGGCGTTCATCGACGAACAGGTCGCCGCGCTCAAAAAACAGATCGGGGACGGCAAGTGTCTGCTCGCTCTGTCGGGCGGCGTCGACTCTTCGGTCTGCGCCGCGCTGCTGATCAAGGCGATCGGCAAGAACCTGGTCTGCGTCCACGTCAATCACGGTCTGCTCCGCAAGGGCGAACCCGAACAGGTGGTCCGCGTTTTCCGCGACCAACTCAACGCCAACCTGGTGTACGTCGACGCCGTCGACCGTTTCCTTGACAAACTGGCGGGCGTCAGCGATCCCGAACAGAAGCGCAAGATCATCGGCGCCGAGTTTATCCGCGTCTTCGAGGAAGAGGCGAGAAAACAGGAAGGGATCAAGTTCTTGGGACAGGGCACCATCTACCCCGATATTCTTGAAAGCGTCGGCGTGAAGGCGCACCACAACGTCGGCGGTCTTCCCGCGGATCTGCAGTTCGAGTTGGTCGAGCCGGTCAAGTTCCTCTACAAGGACGAGGTTCGCTGCGTCGGCCGTGAACTCGGTCTTCCCGCCGGTATGGTCGACCGTCAGCCGTTCCCCGGCCCCGGTCTCGGTGTGCGCTGCACCGGCGCGATCACCCGCGACCGCCTCGAAGCCGTGCGCGAATCCGACGCGATCCTGCGCGAAGAGTTCG
>CACYZS010000052.1:4212-11778 GCA_902778985.1 uncultured Ruminococcus sp. | reverse complement strand
ATCGTGCTGAACCCGCTGGGCGTGCCTTCCCGTATGAACATCGGTCAGGTGCTTGAGGTCCACCTCGGCATCGCGGCGAAGATCCTCGGTCTGAAGATCGCGACGCCGGTCTTCGACGGCGCGAACGAGCGCGACATCATCGAGTGCCTGCGCGAGGCGCACTACTGCCGCGACATCCGTCCCGGCGAGAGCGTCAAGGGGAAAGCGTGCTTCATCGAAGTCACGAACGACAACGGCGCTCCCGATCTGCAGCGAATCGACCAGTCGATCGTCGACGACGACGAGAAACTGCGCGAACTGATGAAGACCGAGAAGGTGGTCGTCATCGACGGTAAGCAGACCCTTTACGACGGCAGAACGGGCGAGCCCTTCGACAACCCCGTTACGGTCGGTATCATGTACTACCTCAAACTTCACCACCTGGTCGACGATAAGATCCACGCCCGCTCGAACGGTCCGTACAGTCTCGTGACGCAGCAGCCTCTCGGCGGTAAGGCGCAATTCGGCGGTCAGCGCTTCGGTGAAATGGAAGTCTGGGCGCTCGAAGCCTACGGCGCGGCGTACACCCTGCAGGAGATCCTGACCGTCAAGAGCGACGACGTCACCGGACGTGTCAAGACCTACGAGGCGATCGTCAAGGGACAGAACATCCCGACGCCGGGTATCCCCGAATCCTTCAAAGTCCTGATCAAAGAACTGCAATCCCTTGCCCTGAACATCCGCGTTCTCGACGCCGACGGCAACGAGATCGCGCTGTCCGAACTCTCCGAGGACGAGATCCCCTCCGCCATCACTCAGTTGAGTGAAGTCGACGCGGCGGTGGACGGCGAAGCCGAAGAGTACGAGGACGGGGAAGCGTCCGACGAAGACGACGACTTCGACGACGAGTACGAAGACGAAGAGTTCGACGAAGAGGACGCCGAGTACGAGTCGGAAGACGGTTCCGACGGTTTCGACGACGCGGAATGACGCGTCGCCGGAACGAAAAATGATAGTTGAGAGGGGAACAATACAGTTTTATGGAAAGAAACGTTTTTGATTCCATTCAGATCGGACTCGCGTCTCCCGAGATGATCCGCAGTTGGTCGCACGGCGAGGTCACGAAGGCGGAGACCATCAACTACCGCACCCTGAAAGCCGAGGTCGGCGGTCTGTTCTGCGAACGGATCTTTGGGCCGACCAAGGACTGGGAGTGTATGTGCGGCAAGTACAAGAGAGTACGCGCCGTCGGTAAGGTCTGCGAGAAGTGCCACGTCGAGGTCACGACCAAGAAGGTCCGCCGCGAGAGAATGGGGCATATCGAACTTGCGGCGCCTGTCTCCCACATCTGGTATTTCCGCGCGATCCCGTCGCGTATGGGTACGCTGCTCGACCTGTCTCCGAAACTCCTCGAGCAGGTGCTTTACTACGTGCGGTATATCGTCATCGATCCCGGTACGACCCCCCTGCAGGAGAAGCAACTCCTCACCGAGGAAGAGTACCACAGTTACCGTGAAAAGTACGAGGATATGTTCCGCGCCGGCATGGGCGCCGCGGCGATCAAGGAATTGCTGCAGAAGATCGATCTCGACGAACTGTCCGAGAGACTGAAAGCCGATCTGACCGCGACCGGTCAGAAGAAGATCAAGGCGATCAAGCGGCTCGAGGTCGTCGAGGCGTTCCGCAAGTCGGGCAACCGTCCCGAGTGGATGATCCTCGAATGCCTGCCGGTCATTCCGCCCGATATCCGTCCGATGGTCCAACTCGACGGCGGCCGTTTCGCGGCTTCCGACCTGAACGAACTCTATCGCCGGGTCATCAACCGGAACAACCGTCTGAAAAAGATGCTCGAGGTCGGCGCTCCCGAGATCATCATCCGCAACGAGAAGCGGATGCTGCAGGAGTTCGTCGACGCCCTGATCGACAACGGTAAGAGAGGGAAGGCGGTCACCGGCGCGTCCAACCGCGCCCTGAAATCGCTCTCCGAAATGCTCCGCGGTAAGCAGGGTCGGTTCCGTCAGAACCTGCTCGGCAAGCGCGTCGACTATTCCGGCCGTTCGGTTATCGTCGTCGGTCCGGATCTGAAAATCTACCAGTGCGGTCTCCCGAAGGAGATGGCGCTCGAACTCTTCCGTCCGTTCGTGATGAAGCGCCTGCTCGAGACCCAGAAGGCGACCAGCATCAAGGACGCGAAGAAGAAGGTGGATCGCGTCTTCCCGGAGGTCTGGGACGCGCTCGAATTCGTCATCCGCGAACACCCCGTGCTGCTCAACCGCGCGCCGACGCTTCACCGCCTGTCGATCCAGGCGTTCGAGCCGGTGCTCGTCGAGGGGCGCGCCATCCGTCTGCACCCGCTCGTCTGTAAGGCGTTCAACGCCGACTTCGACGGCGACCAGATGCCCGTTCACCTTCCCCTGTCCGCGGAAGCGCAGGCAGAGGCTCGTTTCCTGATGCTTTCGGCGAACAACCTGCTGAAACCGGTCAACGGCAGAGCCGTGACGGTTCCTTCGCAGGATATGGTCCTCGGCTCCTACTACCTGACCATCGAACGTCCGGGCGAACCCGGCGAGGGCAAGATCTTCCGTGACGTCAACGAGGCGATGATGGCGTACGAAAACGGCGTCATCGGCATCCACGCGCCCATCAAGGTCCGCATGGAGCGGGAGATCGACGGCGTTCTGCACGAGAAACTCGTCGACGCCACGATGGGTCGGCTGATCTTCAACAGCAAACTGCCGCAGGATCTCGGTTACGTCGACCGTTCCGATCCCGACAAACTGCTCGATCTCGAGATCGATTTCCCGACCACCTCGAAGAAACTCGAGGAGATCGTCGACCGCACCATCAAACTGCACGGGTTCTCCGAGGCGGCGAAGGTGCTGGACGACATCAAGTCGATGGGTTACAAGTATTCGACCAAGTCGTCGCTCTCGATCTCGGTCTACGACATGACCATCCCGCCCGAGAAGGCGGAACTGCTCGCGGAGGCGGACAAACGGATCGGCGAGATCCGCGAACTCTACCTCGACGGCGAACTCTCCGACGAGGAGCGTTACGAGCGGGTCGTACAGATCTGGAAAGAGACCACCGATAAGGTCACCGATAAGATGAACGCCGGCTTCGATAAGTACAACGCGATCAATATGATCTGCACCTCGGGAGCGCGCGGATCCATCAAGCAGATGAGACAGCTCGCCTCGATGCGCGGACTGATGTTCGCGACCAACGGTAAGACGATGGAGATCCCGATCACCTCGAACTTCCGTGAAGGCATGAAGATCTTCGAGTACTTCATCGGTGCGAAATCTTCCCGTAAATCGCTGTCCGATACGGCGCTCCGTACCGCGGACTCGGGTTACCTGACCCGTCGTCTGGTCGACGTTTCGCACGACGTCATCATCCGCGAACTCGACTGCGGCACCACCGACGGCATCGTGGTCAGCGACATCCTGAAGGACGACGCGACCGACCATAGCGTGGTCGAGACCATGAAGGAACGTCTGGTCGGGCGCTTCACCATCGACGACGTGTCCGATCCCGAATCGGGCGAACTGATCGTCCCGCAGAACACCATGATCTCCGAAGCCCAGGCGGACGCGATCGTGGCGGCGGGCATCAAGGAAGTCGCCGTCCGTACCGTGCTGCGCTGCCGTGCGAAACGCGGCGTCTGCGCGCACTGCTACGGCTCGGATATGGCGACCGGCAAACTGGTCAGCATCGGCGAGGCGGTCGGTATCATCGCCGCGCAGTCGATCGGTGAACCGGGTACCCAGTTGACGATGAGAACCTTCCACACCGGCGGTATCGCGGGTTCCGACATCACGCAAGGTCTGCCTCGCGTCGAGGAACTCTTTGAAGCGCGTCGGCCGAAGAAGCCCGCCATCGTTTCCGAGTACAACGGCGTCGCTCACATCCTGCAGGATAAGCGCACTTCGACCATCGAGGTCGAGGCGTCGGGCGACCATCCCGAACTCTCCGACGGCAAGAAGTCGTACGACGTGCCGTTCGGTATGAAGATCCTGATCGCCGACGGCGACTACGTCGCTGCCGGTATGCCGCTCACCGAGGGACATCTGGCTCCCGCCGATATTCTCCGCCTGAAGGGCGTCGACGCGGTCTACGACTATATCGTCCGCGAAGTCCAGAAGGTGTACCGCGGCGAGGACGTCGATATCAATGACAAGCACATCGAGGTCATCACCCGCGAGATGACGAGAAAAGTCAAGATCGAGGATCCGGGCGACACGTCGCTGCTGGTCGGTTCGATCGTCGACCTGCTCGAGTTCCGCGAGGAGAACGAAGAGATCGACCGCCGCATCGAGGCGGGCGAGAAGGGACTTCGCAAAGCGGTCTCTGCTCCGGTTCTCCACGGTATCACGAAGGCGGCTTTGATGACCGAGTCCTTCCTGTCCGCGGCGTCCTTCCAGGAGACCACCAAGGTCCTGACCGAGGCGGCGATCCACGGAAAGACCGACCATCTGCTCGGTCTGAAGGAGAACGTCATCATCGGTAAACTGATCCCTGCCGGCACCGGACTCGAATACTACCGGAGCATCGGCGTCGTCGAGAACGTCGACACGCCCGACGTCTCCGAGGAAGTCTTCGACGAGGAGATGGCAGAGGAAATGGAGACCGTCAACATCTGACCTTCGACAAACGGTCAGAACAGTCGGATTTTATCGAAAAAAACGGGGCGCGGAGAGCATTTTCGCTCTCCGCGCTCTGTACTTTTGCGTCAAAGTGCGTAAAAACCGCCTTTTTTCCTCTATAATAATAAAAAAACTCTTGACAAACCCTTTGTGACCGTGGTAAAATAGAGAACGCACGAAAAGGGCGTACTATGCCCATATCGTCCTTTGACCACGTTATATCGCGGCGAATGGTGACCGCCGTGACTATAAACAGTATTTTTTGAAGAAGGAGGAAAACAATGCCGACTTTTAACCAACTGGTGAAGAACGGAAGAGCCAAACCGGTCTACAAATCCAAAGCCCCGGTTCTGCAGAAGGGCGTCAACACGCTGAAGAATCAGCCGATCGACCTGTCCGCTCCGCAGAAGAGAGGCGTTTGCACCAAGGTTACCACCGTTTCCCCGAAAAAGCCGAACTCCGCGCTTCGTAAAATCGCGAGAGTCCGTCTGACCAACGGGATGGAGGCTACGACCTATATTCCCGGTATCGGCCACAACCTGCAGGAACACTCGGTCGTGCTGATCCGCGGCGGTCGTGTCCGTGACCTTCCCGGCGTGCGGTATCACATCATCCGCGGCACCCTGGACGCTCAGGGCGTTGCGAACCGTATGCAGGGCCGCTCCAAGTACGGAGCCAAGCGTCCGAAGAAAAAGTAAACCCCGATCCCGCGTGGGATCCGTGCCGTCCTCGCGCAGTTGTGAATAGTAAAAATACTGTTTGTAGATTACCGAGTTGATGTGCACTAACGAGAATTGATTTTTTCGAGTACCTGTGAGAACACAGAATATTTGTGAAGGAGGGAAGTACAGTGCCGAGAAGAGGTCAAATTTCAAAAAGAGAAGTTTTGCCGGATCCGATGTACCATTCTGAGTTGGTCACCAAACTCATCAATAACATCATGCTTGACGGCAAAAAGGGCGTAGCGCAGAAGATCGTTTACAGCGCATTCGCCCAGATCGAAGCGAAGCAGGGCGTTAACGCGCTGGAGGTGTTCACCGCCGCGCTTGAAAACGTGATGCCCGTTCTGGAAGTCAAGGCGCGCCGCGTCGGCGGTTCCAACTACCAGGTCCCGATGGAGGTCCGCCCCGAAAGACGGCAGACGCTCGGGCTCCGTTGGATCGTTGCGTATGCGCGTTCCCGTTCGGAGAAGACCATGGCGGAACGTCTCGCTAACGAGATCATGGACGCCAAGGCGGGAATGGGCGGCGCCTTCAAGAAGAAGGAAGACACCCACCGTATGGCGGAAGCGAACAAGGCATTCGCTCACTACAGATTCTGATTTGCGTCACTAAGAGGAGTTTTTCAGAATGCCGAGAGAATATTCGCTTGCCCATACCCGTAATATCGGGATCATGGCGCATATCGACGCCGGAAAGACGACGACCACCGAGCGGATCCTGTTCTACACCGGACGGATCCACCGGATCGGCGAGACGCACGACGGCGGGGCTACCATGGACTGGATGGTTCAGGAGCAGGAGCGTGGTATCACCATCACCTCCGCCGCGACCACCTGTTACTGGGCGCCGACGCGCTATCATAACGATCCCGTAGCGACGAAAGAAAACACCCACCGTATCAACATCATCGACACCCCGGGCCACGTCGACTTCACCGTTGAGGTCGAGCGGTCGCTGCGCGTGCTGGACGGTTCCGTGACCGTCTTCTGCGCGAAGGGCGGCGTCGAACCCCAGTCCGAGACCGTCTGGCGGCAGGCGGACGAGTACAAAGTCCCGCGCATGGCGTACGTCAACAAGATGGACATCACCGGCGCCGACTTCTTCCGCGTGATCCGTATGATGCGCGAACGTCTGCACGCTAACCCCGTCCCGATCATGCTCCCGATCGGCAAGGAGAGTTCCTTCCGCGGGATCATCGATCTGATGACGATGGAAGCCGACGTGTACTACGACGACCTCGGAAAGGATATGCGCGTCGAGGCGATCCCCGCCGATATGGCAGACCTCGCGAAAGAGTACCACGACAAGATGATCGAGTCGATCGCAGAGACCGACGAGGAACTCTTCGAGAAATTCTGCAACGGCGACGAGATCTCGATCGACGAACTGAAGGCGGCGCTCCGCAAGGCGACCATCGATAACCAGATCGTTCCGGTCTGCTGCGGTACGTCGTACAAGAACAAGGGCGTGCAGAAACTGCTCGACGCGGTCGTCGACTATCTCCCCTCGCCGCTCGATATTCCCGCGATCAAGGGCGTCAACCCCAAGACCGAGGAAGAGGACGAGCGTCACCCCGGGGACGACGAACCGTTCTCGGCGCTCGCGTTCAAGATCATGACCGATCCCTACGTCGGTAAACTTTGCTTCTTCCGTGTGTATTCCGGCACCCTGACCAAGGGCTGCGAGATCTACAACTCGACCAAGGGCAAGTACGAGCGTTTCGGACGGATCCTGATGATGCACGCGAACGACCGGACCGATATCGACACCGTGTATACGGGTGATATCGCGGCGGTGGTCGGCGTGAAATCCACCACCACGGGCGACACGCTCTGCGACGAGAAACACCCGATCATTCTGGAATCCATGGTGTTCCCGGAACCGGTTATTCGCGTCGCGATCGAGCCGAAGACCAAAGCCGGTCAGGAGAAGATGGGTATCGCCCTCGCCAAACTGGCGGAGGAAGATCCGACCTTCCGCACCTACACCGACGAGGAGACCGGTCAGACCATCATCGCCGGGATGGGCGAACTCCATCTCGAGATCATCGTCGACCGTCTGCTCCGCGAGTTCAAGGTCGAAGCCAACGTCGGCAACCCGCAGGTCGCCTACAAAGAGACGATCCGCAAGGCGGTCGATCAGGAGACCAAGTACGCGCGTCAGTCGGGCGGTAAAGGTCAGTACGGTCACGTCAAGATCAAACTCGAGCCGAACGA
>CACYZS010000052.1:0-4124 GCA_902778985.1 uncultured Ruminococcus sp. | reverse complement strand
GGCGTCATTCCGAAGGAATTCATTCCCGCGGTCGACGCAGGCGTTCAGGGCGCGATGCAGGCGGGCGTGCTCGCCGGCTACAACGTCGTGGACGTGAAGGTGACGCTGTACGACGGATCTTACCACGAGGTCGACTCTTCCGAAATGGCGTTCAAGATCGCCGGTTCCATGGCGTTCAAGGATGCGATGCGCAAGGCGGATCCCGTGCTCACCGAGCCGATCATGAAGGTTTCCGTTACCACGCCGGACGATTATCTCGGCGACGTGATCGGCGACCTGAACTCCCGTCGCGGACAGATCGAGTCGATGGAACCGGTCGCCGGCGGCCAGCAGGTCAAGGCGAACGTTCCGCTCTCCGAGATGTTCGGCTACGCGACGGCTCTCCGTTCCCGTACGCAGGGACGCGGCGTCTACTCCATGGAGCCCGGTCACTTCGCAGAAGTGCCGAAGTCGCTCCAGGAAGAGATCGTCAAACTCCGCGCGAAGGCGTAATCCCGATTTAACAACACGGTTTCCGTGCGTTAAATAACCAGAACACAAATAATAATTTATGGAGGAAAACCAAAATGGCAAAGCAGAAGTTTGAAAGAACCAAACCCCATGTGAACATTGGTACCATCGGTCACGTTGACCACGGTAAGACCACTCTGACCGCCGCGATCACGAAGTACCTTTCCCTGTCCGACAGCACGATCGACTTCATGGCGTACGATCAGATCGACAACGCCCCCGAAGAGAAGGCGAGAGGTATCACGATCAACACCCGTCACGTTGAGTACCAGACCGCGGCGCGCCACTATGCGCACGTCGACTGCCCGGGCCACGCCGACTACGTGAAGAACATGATCACCGGTGCTGCCCAGATGGACGGCGCTATCCTCGTCGTTGCCGGTACCGACGGCCCTCTGCAGCAGACTCGTGAGCACGTTCTGCTCGCCCGTCAGGTCGGCGTTCCCGCGATCGTCGTCTTCATGAACAAGACCGATATCGTCGACGACCCCGAACTGCTCGACCTCGTTGAGATGGAGATCCGTGACCTCCTGAACGAGTACGATTTCCCGGGCGACGATATTCCGATCATCCGCGGTTCCGCCCGTGAGGCGCTCGAGTCCACGTCGAAGGATCCGTCCGCTCCCGAGTATGCTTGCATCAAGGAACTGATGGACGCCGTCGACAACTATATCCCGACTCCTGACCGTAAGGCCGACCTGCCGTTCCTGATGCCCGTCGAGGACGTCTTCTCGATCTCCGGCCGCGGCACCGTTGCCACCGGTCGTGTCGAGCGCGGCACGCTGAAGATGAACGACACCGTCGAGATCGTCGGTCTCTCCGATGAGAAGAGAAGCACCGTCGTCACCGGTATCGAAATGTTCCACAAACTCATGGACGCTGCCGAGGCTGGCGACAACATCGGCGCTCTGCTCCGCGGTATCCAGAAGAACGAGATCGAGCGCGGTCAGGTCCTCTGCAAACCCGGCACGATCCACCCGCACACCATCTTTGTCGGTCAGGTCTACGTTCTGACCGAGAAAGAAGGCGGCCGTCAGAAGCCCTTCTTCTCCGGCTACAGACCTCAGTTCTACTTCCGTACCACCGACGTTACCGGCTCGATCAAACTCCCTGAGGGCGTTGATATGTGCCGTCCCGGTGATAACGTTGACATGACCGTCGAACTGATCACCCCGATCGCTATCGAGAAGGGTCTCCGTTTCGCTATCCGTGAGGGCGGCAGAACGGTCGGTTCCGGCGTCGTTGCCGACATCAAGGAGTAATTCGCCCATCCCGGAATACTCCGGTAAACGAGCATTTGCGCTAGCGCGCGGCTCGTAAATACGGGCGACCGTATTCAGATGCAGAATTCCCGTTCTCGACCCGAAGGCGTATAAACATACTCCGAGAGGGCGAGAACGGGGATAGGAAAGCACTTTGAAATGAAAGGGAGAAAACCGAAGGTTTTCAACCTCTTTCATCAAGCAAGAATAACAACTTTGTTATTTGCCTTTCTCTCGTGCTTTCCGATCTGCGCTGAAGACGCAGCCCGTCATATTGAATCTTTGGGGTTTGGTGTAATTCCATACCGGCAGTATAGTCTGCGAACGGGGAGCGATCCCCGCCGAGTCAGGTGAAATTCCTGCACCGACGGTTAAAGTCCGGATGATAAAAGATTCGGCAAGAGTAACCCCCGAAGTATGTGTATTTCGGGGGTTTTCCTTATTTTCAGGGCAAAATCTTCACTTCGCCCGGAAGTATCCTGCCGAACCGTATGACCTGCACAGCAGGAGAAAGGCGAATTGAAAATGGCAAATACCAGATACGAGAACCAAAACGACGGGGAAGCCGAAAACGGCTTCGACGTCTCTGCCCCCGATACCCTTGCCCCCATCAGCGATTCTCCCGTAGGACTCGGGGACGCTCCGGTCAGGCACAGCGCTACGAAAAGCGCGCTGCATCTGCGGAAGATGGTCGCGACGGCGCTCTTTGCGTCTCTGGCGTTCCTCTGCGTCTTCGTGTTCCGTTTCCAGGTGGCGGGCTTCCTCACCTTCGACTTCAAGGACGCCGTGATGACGGTCGGCTCACTCTGGCTCGGTCCGGTCGCCGGCGTGTTGATGGCGGCGGTGGTCGCGTTCTTCGAGTTCGTTTCGGTCAGTTCGACCGGTCCTTACGGGCTGCTTATGAACTTCGTTTCGAGCGCGAGTTTCATCCTTCCCGCCGCGATCCTGTTCCGGTGCTTCCGCAAGCGGTGGAGCGCGATCGTCGGACTGGTCCTTTCGGTGGTCTTTATGGTCGCGGTGATGATCCCGCTGAACCTGCTTATCACGCCGCTCTATTCCGGCGCGCCGCGCTCGGCGGTCGCCGATATGATCCCCGGAACGCTCCTTCCGTTCAACGTCATCAAGGGCACGATGAACGCCGCCCTGACGGCGCTTCTGTTCCAACCGGTCAGACGCGCCTTGAACGGCGTAAAGATCCTGCCCCCCGACGAGGAGCGCCGCCGCGTTCCCGCGTGGGTGCTGCCGGTCGTTGCCGGCGCGGTCGCAGCCGGTGCGATCCTGGTCTTCTTCCTCGTTCTCGACGGGAAGTTCTCGCTCTTCCGCTGAAAACGGTGGTCCCCTCCCGAAATCCGGGCGGGGACCGTTCTTTTTTTGCGGTTTTGTTTGAAAATCTCCCCTTCGCTTTACAAATCGGATCGACTATGATATAATTATTCTGTTATAGTATGAGTATCCGGCGTTCGGGACTTCCCGGAGCACAGGAGAGAAACGGAGGACGTGATCCGAAATGAAAAAAGGTCGACTGCACAGAACGGCGATTTGCCTGCTTTTGCTTCTCGGTATGCTCTTTCTTTCTTCGTGCGGGATCGTTTCGACAACCCCGGAGGAAACCGACGAGCCCACGCGCACTCGCGCGCGGACGGGCACGACGGCGCCGCAATCGGTCGTCCCCGACTGGACGACCGACGGGGAGACCTATCCCGATACCGGAGTCAAGTGTTATTTTGAAGTGAAAGAGACCGGCACGTCGTCCCGCCCGGGCGTCACCCGTGTCTATCTTGCGGACGGCAAGGCGGCGGTAAACGGGACGTCTTATCCGCAATATACTTTCCTTCACGTTGAAACGGGCGAAACCGAATTCGTTTCCTTCGTCGGCTGGTCGGTCGGCAGACCTCTTCGCGACGGGGAAGAGCCGGTTTCGACCGAACTCGGCTACTCGTTCCGGCTTACCGAAGCGACCTATCTGTACGCCAATTTCAAGGAACTCTATCCCGCGGAAACGACGATTACGTATCACATGAACGGCGGCACGTCGGACGCGGGCGAAACCTACGTCCAGACGGTCGATACGTCGTATTTCACCGCCCCGAACACCCTTTACGACGCCGGCGGGTTCACCCGCGAGGGCTACGTCCTGCTCGAGTACAACACCGAGCCCGACGGAACCGGCGAGGCGTACTCTCCCGGCTGCAAGGCAAACGCCGTCGACGGCAAACTCGACCTGTACTGCATCTGGGCGCAGGTCTCTACCGGCTTCACGACCGTGAACGACAACTACCGCGTCAGTTGGTCGGAGAACTATTCCGGCGTCAAGATCACCGGTTACACGGGCGACGACGAAATGCTGGTCAT
>CACYZS010000051.1 GCA_902778985.1 uncultured Ruminococcus sp. | reverse complement strand
TTTCGGGCGTGGGTAAAGAGCGGGGCGGTTTTATTGCCGATTACCCGATCGGCAGAAAAAGCGGGGAAGTGCGGGGTTTTGCGTTATTTGAGTTTGATGGATGCGAACAGGTGTTCGTGGTCGGAGACGAATTCGTCCGGATCGGTATTCTTCGGCGGGTTCGCATAATAGGCGATAAATTCCGCCTCGGCATAGAGTTCGCCGTCGCGTTCCGCCCACGACAGGTAGATCCGATCCCGGACCGATTCTTTCGCGACGAGACCTTTGTTTTCGATCTGCGCTTCGATCTGCATGGCGAGACGTTCGAGGATGGCGTCGATCTGTTTTTGCGAGGCGCCGGACGAATAGAACTTCCTGAAGCCGTTTTCCTCGATCGTCCAACTGCCTTCCGGGTTTGCCGGTCCGGAAGAAAAACTGCACCTGCAGTCGGTCGTAAACCCGCCGAAACAAAACGTGAAACTGACGTTCACGCGGTCGTCCGTTTCGTCGTAGTGTTCCCGCAGCATCCTGCGCGGGATCTGTCTCCACGACGGATACTTTTCCAGCATCTCCTGATAGTATTCGTCAAGGATCGCCTGCACCTCGTCCGAGTAACTTTGTTTGCTCGGGGCGACCGCTTCTTCCCCCGTGACCGGGATCAGCCGGAAGGTTTTCCCATCTTTTCCGTCGGCGACGCAGCCGGCAAACAGCAGGGGAAGCGAGAGGAGCAGGGAGAAAACAAGAAACAGGGACAGGATCTTCTTGGTCGTCATGGCGTTACCCCTTTCGGGTGCGGGTAAGGGGCGGGGCGGTTTTGACTTTGCGCCGTTACCCGATCGGCTCAAAGTCGGCGGCGCCGTGCTTGCAGAGCGGACAGACGAAATCTTCGGGGAGTTCGTCGCCCTCGTAGACGTAGCCGCAGATCTTGCAGACGTAACCTTTCTTGCCTTCGGTTTTCGGTTTGGGTTTGACGTTTGCCTGGTAGTAGGCGTAGGTCATGCTCTCGCGGTCGGAGAGCACCCGCGCCTCGGTGACCGAGCAGACGAACATTCCGTGGGTGTCGAGGTCGACGTATTGCTCGACCTTCAGCGAAAGAAACGCGTTGATGCAGTCGGGCAGGAAAACCAGACCGTTATCCGCGCGCAGAACGTCCATTCCCTTGAACTTGTCGACCGTCCGACCGCTTTGGAACCCGAATCTCTCAAAGAGAGAGAAGGGGGCGTCGGTCGAGAGGCAGTTGACGTTCATTTTGCCGGTCTGCTTCACGATATGGTGCGAATAGTTCTGCTTGCTGATGCAGACGGCGACGCGGTTGGGGGTGTTCGTCACCTGGCTGACGGTATTGACGATCAAGCCGTTGTCGCGCGTTCCGTCGCTTGAGGTGACGACGTAGAGACCGTAGCCGATCTTGAAGAGGGCGGTCAGGTCGTTCTTGTTCGCGGTCGCGCCGTTCTTCTGCACGTAGTCGCGGCAGAGTTCGTCGGCAAGGGCGGTGATCTCGTTCCGGCTGACTTCGTTCAGCGCCGACGCGATCCGGACGGTCTGCTCGGTGAAAGTGATCTCCTTGCAGCCTTCGAGCATCGAGCGCATCACTTTTGCCGCCTGCGGCGCCCAACTTCCGTTCTCGATCAGCGCGACGGTGCGGTTACGGTACCCGCGCTCGACGAGGTGTTCGATGAAGGTGCGCATGAAGGGGAAGATATCGGCGTTGTAGGTCGTGGTCGCGAGCACCAGCCGTCCGTAACGGAAAGCGTCCTCGACGGCTTCCGCCATATCGTCGCGGGCGAGGTCGGTGACGACGACCTTCGGGCAGCCGCGTTCTTTCAGTTTGTCGGCGAGCAGCAGAACGGCGTTCTTGGTGTTGCCGTAGACCGAAGTGTAGGCGATCACGATGCCGTCGCTTTCGACGCCGTAGGACGACCAGGTATTATAAAGATCAAGGTAGTATCCGAGGTTCTCGGAGAGGACCGGACCGTGGAGAGGGCAGATGATTTGAATATCAAGCGCCGCCGCCTTTTTCAGTACCGCCTGCACCTGTGCGCCGTACTTGCCGACGATGCCGAAATAGTACCGCCGCGCTTCGCACGCCCAGTCCTCGTCGGCGTCGAGCGCGCCGAACTTGCCGAACCCGTCGGCGGAGAAGAGGATCTTGTCGGTGGCGTCGTAGGTCATGATCACCTCGGGCCAATGCACCATCGGGGCGGTGATAAAGGTCAGTTCGTGCCGCCCGAGCGAGAGCGTCGAGCCCTCGCCGACGACGATCCGCCGCTCGGAAAAGTCCTGCCCGAAGAAATTGCCCATCATGGCGAACGCTTTTGCCGAAGAAACGACGGTCGCGTCGGGATAGGTCGAGAGGAACGAAACGATATTCGCCGAATGGTCGGGCTCCATGTGCTGGACGATCAGGTAGTCGGGTTTGCGCCCGCCGAGGGCGTTTGCCACGTTGTCGAGCCATTCGTGGGTAAAGTTGCGGTCGACCGTGTCGAGCACGGCGATCTTTTCGTCGAGGATGACGTAGGAATTGTACGCCATTCCCTCGGGGACGATATACTGCCCCTCGAAGAGGTCGATCTTTCTGTCGTTTACGCCCACGTAGCGGACGTCGTTTGTGATTTTCATGGCGGTTTCTCCTTTTTTATTATACTTTGGTTCTGTCCGGAATGTAAAGGTACAAAACGCACCCGCCGGAAGGATGCGCTTTTTCGTCAGCGGATCTGACCGAGGCAGATGCGTTTATCGAAGCCGCGGAACGGCGAGCGGTTCCGCCTGCTTCTTTCCCGTAATGAAGTTCTCTGTCGCGCTTTCTTACGAGAAAGCGCGCGTCCTCTTATAACTTCCCGTTCTCGATGTCGGCGATCATACCGACGCGGACGGCGTGGCGGCCGCCCTCGAAGTCGGCGGAAAGGAAACTGTCGAGGATATCCTGCGCCAGGCACGGACCGATGACGCGGGCACCAAGGCAGATGACGTTGGCGTCGTTGTGGTTGCGCGTCAGGCGCGCGCTATAGGTATCCGAGCAGAGCGCGGCGCGGATCCCGTCGAACTTATTGGCGCACATACTCATTCCGATCCCCGTCCCGCAGATCAGGATCCCGAACCGTTCGTCGGGCGCCTTCTGCACCTCGCGGCAGACCGCCGCGGCGAAGAGCGGGTAGTGGCAGGACGCCGTACTGTCGGTGCCGAGGTCGGTCACGTCCCAGCCCGTCTCCGCCAGATGCTTTTTCAGTTCCTCTTTCAGGGGGTATCCGGCGCTGTCCGCGCCGATAAAGATCTTCCGTTTCATATTTTGTTCCGTCCTTTCGGTTATGATCGTTTTATTTCCCGCCGAAGCGGCGCGTGGTCTCCGCTTGAGATTCCCGGAGGTACACCGGCGCGAGCGCGTCGGCGTCGACGGCTCCCCCGGCTTTCGCCGCCCGGAGCGCCACCCGCCCGCACGAGATCGCGGAATGGGGAAGCAGCACGTCGGGAAGCGGGGCAAGTTCAACGCCCGCTTCGCGGAACGCGGGCGCCGCCACATGGACGCCGTCCCCGACCAGCATCACAGGCTTCCCGGGATAGTCCCGGGCAATTCGGGCTGCAAGGTCCGAGGCGGGCAGGGCAGAGTCGGGCAGAAGACGCGTCAAAACGCCGTTTTCGGACGAGAAGAGCGCGGCGTAGAGTTCGCCCCGGCGCGCGTCCATCACCGGGCAGATCAAGCCCGGCAGCGGCAACACGTTCTCCGCGAGGGCTTCCAGCGTGCTGACGCCGCAACAGACGGCGCCCCGCCCGAAGGCGAGCCCCTTCACCAGAGCGACGCCGATCCGCACCCCGGTAAACGAACCCGGACCCGCCGTCACGGCGAAGAGATCCACGTCGGTCATCGCGACCCCGGCGGAGCGCAGCGCGTCCTCCGCCATCGGGAGCAACAGTTCGCTTCCGGTCATGGCGTCGCCGGCGGAGAAGGACGCAAGCACGTCCCCGTCCGAGAGCACCGCCGCGGACGCCCCCTTCGCGGGGCAGGAAAGAGCAAGGATCAGCATTTTTCGTCTCCTTTACAGAGTTCGGGGCAGCCTTCGACCGTGATCTTCCGTCCGGTGTCCCCGTCGGTGCGGGCGATCGTCACGCGGATCGCGTCAGGCGGGATCGCCCCCGGGATCCGCTCGCTCCATTCGCAGAGCAGATACCCCCGGCGCCCGAGATAATCGTCGTAGCCGACCGAGAGAAGATCGTCCTCGTCACGCATACGGTAGAGATCCATGTGGAAGACCGACGCCGCCCCGCGGTACTCGTTGACCACGGTGTAGGTCGGGCTTTTCACCCGGTCGATCTTGAAAAAGCGGCAAAACCCCCGCACGAACGCGGTCTTTCCGACGCCCAGTTCGCCGTACAGGGCGACGAAAGCGAAGGGGCGGGCGGCAAGCGCGGCGGCGAGTTGCTCCCCGATCGCCTCGGTTCCCTCGGGGGAATGCGTCAGGTATTCGGTCATACTCGTCCCCCCTTATACGTCGGCAAGATACGCGTCGGCACCATCGCCGAGCAAGAATTGTTTGGCGTTTTCGTAGGCGGTCTTCGCCTCGTTCATCTTGGCGGCGTCGCCCCGCAGGATCGCGCGCAGGACCGTGTTCTTCGGCGTGTCGTCGGGATCGACCAACTCCGCCGCCGTCACCTCGTACCCCGCCGCCTCGAGGCGCAGGCATCGCAGGGCGTCGGTCAGCGCCTCCGCCAGTTTGCCGCGCAGTTTCGGGTGGCGCGTCACGAAAGATAGTTCGGGAGACACGATCTTGCGGTCAAGATAGCGATGGCAGCAGGGGGTGGAGAGGATCACCTTCGCCCCGAGCGCCGCCGCGGCGTCCAGCACCACGTCGGTCGCCACGTCGCAGGCGTGGAGCGAGACCACCAGATCCGGGCGTCTGTCGCGGGGCAGTTTCCGGATATCCTCCGCGCGGAAGATCATACCGCAGCCGTCCAAGGCAAGGAACCCCGCGTCGCGGGCGACGCCCTCGCAGAAGGCGATCACGTCGGCTTTGAGATCGACGCAGAGCATTTCGACCCGCCGTCCCTTAACGGCGGTCAGGTAGTGGTAGAGCGCGAAACTGAGATAACTCTTGCCGCAGCAGAGGTCGTAGACGAGAACAGGTGCGTCGCCCGCGGGCAGTTCGGGGTAGATATCCGAGACCAGTTCGAGGAAGCGGTTGATCTGCCGGAACTTGGGCTGGCGCTTGTCGTGCACGCGCCCGCGCTCGTCCGAAACGCCGAGGGCGAGAAGGAAGGGTTCGGAACCGGTCAAGATCCGCTTCGGTTCGCGATCGAGCGTCGTCAGGGTCGAGATCAGGGGAGCGTCGCCCTGCTCGCGGCGGATGTTGGATTCGCCGCGCAGCGTTTCGGTCCCCTTCTTCGAGCGGAGCAGGACCGCGTCGCCCGAGGGGGTCAGCAGGTCTGCCTGCAGGTAGTTTTCCATCAGGGCGGGGAGCGTCCCGGGGATCTCTTCGGGCGAGAGGGCGAACTGCCGCACCCGTCCGCCGGGATAGGACTCCTCGAAGAACAGGATCTTGCGCCCCCGCCGGACGGTCAGGCGCGCCGAGACTTTTTTCGCAAGATCCGGGGACTTGGGTTTGGAGAGGACAAAACGGCGGAGTGTTTCCCGCTCCGCCGTCAAAACGACCAGTTGCGCCATTTTTTCGCGCTTATTTTCCGCCATCGTCGTCCTCCGTTTCGAACTCGTCGATCTTCGGCTTGCGGCGGAAATAGAATTTCGATTCTTCGTGGTTCATGATCCGCTTGATGTTCGGAATGTGCTTGAAGATGATGACCGCCGCGATGAAGAAGGCGAAGAGCACGAGAGCGACGGGGGGATACGCCCCGCCGAACATCGCCTGAAAGAGCGGGGTGAGAAAGACGGGATAGAGCGCCGCGCCGACCGACGAGCCGAGCGAGACGTAGCGGGTGAACGCCACCACGATCACGAAGACCAGAAACAGCACCAGAGCAAGCCAGAGGTTCAGCATCAGCGAAACGACGAAGGACGAGAGCACGCCCTTGCCGCCCTTGAAACGGTAGAAGACCGGGAACACGTGCCCGAGGATGCAGAAGGCGCCGGCAAGGTAGGTGCCGACGACGATCGGGTTGGCGCCGATCGAAAGAATAAAGAGCGAGGGATCGTCGGGGAAGAACGAGAAGCCGCCGGTCGACCAGAACCCGCAGCAGAGCCCGCCCGAGATCACCGCGAGCGCGCTTTTTAAAACGTCCCCGACCACCGTCGGGATCGCGCCGCGCGCGCCGAAGGTGCGGTACATATTGGTCGCGCCGGCGTTGCCGCTCCCGTAGCGGCGGATATCGTCGCGGAACAGCACTTTGGAGACGATGATCGCGCTGCTCACGCTGCCGAGCAGGTAGGGGATCACCACGCAGCAGAGGATGACGGCGATCGGCTTTATGCAAAGGAAAAAGAGATCGTCGCCAACGCTGCCCGAGGCGAGGATCCGGGCGAGAAACCCTTCCTGGAAAATGTTCATTACGTACCCTTTCCGCGGTTTGATCGAGAAGTTATATTCCTGTGAAAATTATATACCATTTTACGCGCGGTGTCAAGTGTGCGGGCACAATAAAAAGCCCGGAGACGCCGCGCGGCGTCTCCGGGTGAAACAGCGTTGAAAAAGGATCAGAGGGCGGAAAGATAAGCGATGATCTTGTCGGCGAGCAGTTCCGCGCCCCGGTCGTTGGGGTGCAGACCGTCGGGGCAGAACGCGGCTCTCTGTTCCTCGATCTTGGGCTGGATCCCCGCCGTGGCGAAGAGGTCGAGCACCGGGATCGAGTATTCCGCGCAGACCTCGCGGATCACGGCGACGTAGTCGCGAAGCGGGTGACAGGGGATCTTGATCTCGTTTACCGTCGCGTCCTCGCTTTTGCGGTGGAGCGGGGTCAGGAAGACGATGGGCTTGGTGGGATAGCGGCGGATCAGGCGAAGGCAGAGCGAACGCAGAGCGCCGTAGAAGGTGTACTCCTCGGTCGCGGGATCGGCGGGGGTTCCGAGTTTGCCGTTCCCGTGTCCGAAGTCGTTGGTGCCGCCGAACACGACCACGGCGTCGGCGTCGGGATCCAGTTGATCCACCCGGTCAAGGAAGCATTGGTCGTACTTGGGATTGTTGCTCGGCGTCTCCTTGCGGGCGATGCGGGTGCCGCCGATACCGAAGTTTTTGGCAACCGCCCCCGTCTTCCGTCCGAAGACGGAGACGAAGCAGGTTTCGCGGGACGACGCGCCCGCGCCCTCCGTGATGCTGTCCCCGAGGAAGCAGATCTTGACGTTTTCGTTGAGTTTCATTTTATGGGTTGTCCTTTCTCGTCCCTTCCGTCGGGGAGGGGCTTTTTTGTTCATTAGATTCGGTCTGCGCTTTTTTCGCGCCGATCTTCGAGAGGTAGGGGAAGGTGAGCGGCCAGAGCAAGCCCGCCGCGACCACGACGATAAAGTAGCGGATCGCGCCCGGGAAGAGCGCGTCGCCGAAGAAAAGCGAGAAGAGCGGTTTCAGCCCTTCTTTCAGCCCGAGCGCAAGCACCAGTCCGCCGACCAGTTTGACGATCTGCGCCGGGAGCGGAGCCTCGGTCTTATAGCGGATATACCGCGGTTCGATCAGGGAGAACAGCAGCATCGCCGAAACC
>CACYZS010000050.1 GCA_902778985.1 uncultured Ruminococcus sp. | reverse complement strand
CTCGGGGCAGGAGAAACTGCACCCGATCTCGCGGTAGTTCCCGTACTCTTTCGAGAAGGTGGGGTACTTGCGGCAGGTCTCGCAGATCCGCTCGGGTCCGAGCCGGACGTAGAGTTCGCAGAGCCCGTTGCGCATTAAAAACGGACATTCGCCGTTGTCGCGCATCCGAAACGAAGCGATCCCGTTCCGCTCGCTGATCGAGGCGACCATCCGCCGCCCGAACGCGTCGCCCTTCGCGATGACGCGCTGATACTCGAAATAGGTCTTGTTGTCGAGAACCAGTTTTTCACGCACGCAGCAGGTATCCCGGCACGCCGATCCCGCGCACTTGAAGCGGTCGAACAGCGCCAGACTCCGAATGATCATTCCGCAGTCCCCTTTCCCGTCCGGCACGCCGGACGATCTTTTCTACTATTATAGCAAATTCGACGGGCGATTGCAAGAGGGAACGCGGGTTTTTCGGTGCGCTCGGGGGCGGGGAAAACCAAAAATCGTACGAGATTGTGAATTATTCGCGTTTTGGGTTGCAAACCGGGACGTTATCGAATATAATATACAGTAGCGAAGAATGGCTTTGGAGATTTGCGATGGATCCGCTCACGACGGCAAAGAGGAAAGGTTGCGCCGTTCTCGGGCTCGGAACGTCGGGCACGGCGGCGGCGGAATTCCTTGTTTCACACGGGGTGACTTCCCTGTTCCTCTGCGACAAAAACCCCGAAAAGGCGCGTGATCCCGCAGTCCGAAACCTGCTTGTCCGCGGCGCGACCCCGCGATGCGGCGCCGAGTGGCTCCAAGGTCTGCCCGCCGGACTGCTCGTCCGCTCGCCCGGAATCCGTCCCGACCTTCCCGAACTGCTCGAACGAAGAGCGGCGGGCGCGACGGTGATCGGGGAGACCGGACTATTCCTTGCGTACTCACCCGCGCGGCTTTTCGCCGTGACCGGGAGCGCGGGGAAAAGCACCGTCACCACGCTGACTGCCGATATCTTCCGCGCGGCGGGGTTCGACGCTTACGCCGGGGGCAATCTCGGCGCCTCGCTTCTGCCCGCGCTCCCGCGCATGACGAACGCGAGCGTCGCGGTGCTCGAACTCTCGAGTTTTCAGTTGATGGATCTCTCCCCCGAACCCGAGCGCGCCGCGATCCTGAACCTCAGCGAAAACCACCTGAACTGGCATACCGGTATGGATGAATACCGGGCGGCAAAAGAAAGGATCATCGGGCATAATACCGTCGGGGTCTTCCCCGCCTTCGATCGATCGCTCCGCGACGTCGGACGCGGGCGAAAGGAGACCCGCCTGTTCTCGCCCGTCCCGCCGACGCCCGGCGACCTTCGACCGGGGGAAACGTGGTACGCGCCCGAGGGGGGTACGGTCTGCGCCTACTCGAACGAGGGGGTTCGCCGCCTGTTTCCCGTCGAACGCCTGCACCTGCCCGGCGCGCACCACCTGCTGAATTTGCTTGCCGCGGTCGCGCTCTCGGACGGGATCGTCCCGGTCGGGGCGATGGAAGAGGCGGTCGATGGGTTCCGCGGGATCCCCCACCGTATGGAAACTGTCCCCGGGCCGAGGGGCGTTTCGTGCATCGACAGTTCGATCGACACCACGCCGGAACGGACGCTTGCGACCCTCTCCGCGCTCTCCCCCGCCGCGCCCATCCTTCTGCTCGGAGGCGCCGGAAAGGGGCTGTCCTACCGACCGCTGAAAGAACCGCTCAGACGCGGGGTAAAGGGCGTGATCCTCTTCGGGGGCGCCGCCCGCGAAATCGCCGAAGCCCTCGACGGGATCGACTTTCGCGTGATCCCCGATTTCAGCGAAGCGGTAGAGACCGCGCTGTCGCTTGCCCAACCCGGCGACACGGTCCTGCTCTCCCCCGCCTGCACCAGTTACGACGCGTTTCGGGATTTTGCCGAACGCGGCGACCTCTTCCGCGCGCTCTGCCGCGCGGCACGATAAAAACGACCGTCGAGACGACGGAAAAAGGAAGTATCAGATGACAGACCTTTCCAAACTGATCGAGCAAGCCGAAGAGGCGCTCGCCCCCCGCTTCAAGGAGATCGAAAAGCGGAGCGAACGCCTGACCGCGCGCGTTCTTACGGCGTTCCGGAACAACCGGGTGAGCGAGACCAGTTTCGCGTCCACCAACGGCTACGGGCTCGACGATACCGGGCGCGACACGCTCGACAAGATCTACGCCGAGGTCTTCGGATGCGAGGCGGCGTTCGTCCGCCATTCGATCGTATCCGGGACCCACGCGCTGACCATCGGACTGTTCGCCCTGCTCCGTCCGGGCGACGTGCTGCTGTCCCTGACCGGCAAGCCCTACGACACCCTCGACGAGGTGATCGGTCTTTCGGGCGAAGCCGGGCGCGGGTCGCTCCTTGACTTCGGCGTGCGCTACCGGGAAGTCGCTCTCCAAAAAGACGGTTCGCCCGACTACGACGGGATCGCCCGGGCGCTCTCGGAGGAGGGCGACGCCGTCAGGGTGGCGTTCATTCAACGCTCGAAGGGGTATCTCGACCGTCCGACGCTGACCGTGTCCGAGATCGGGAAACTCGCCGCTTTCGTCAAGGAACGGACGAGCCGCGCGCGCGTCGTGGTGGATAACTGCTACGGCGAATTCACCGAAGACGTCGAACCGGTCGCCGTCGGCGCCGATCTGATGATCGGCTCGCTGATCAAGAATCCCGGCGGAGGAATGGCGGAGTCGGGCGGATATCTCGCCGGGCGCGCCGACGCCGTGGAACTGGTCGCCTGCCGGGCGACGGCACCCGGGATCGGAGCCGAAGAGGGCGCGACGCTCGGGCAGAACCGCAACCTGTATAAAGGTCTTTTCTACGCGCCGCACTCGGTCGGACAAGCGCTCAAAACCATGCACCTCGCGGCGTACCTGTTCTCCGCCCTCGGCTTCGACGTCGAGCCGGCGTGGGACGTGCCGCGATCGGATATCATCCAGACCGTGCGCTGCAAGACGGCGGACAACCTGATCGCCTTCTGCCGCGGGATCCAGGCGGGCTCTCCCGTCGACGCGTTCGTCACCTGCGAACCCTGGGATATGCCGGGGTACAGTTCCCCGGTCATCATGGCGGCGGGGACCTTCGTGCAGGGTTCGTCGCTCGAACTCTCGGCGGACGGACCGATCCGGGAACCCTATAACGCCTACCTGCAGGGCGGGCTGACCTACGAAAGCGGCAAGATCGGGATCCTTTCGGCGCTCGACGCCGTTCTGAAAGTAAGACAAGAGGGGGAGACGAAATGAAACGTGTGCTTTCCGTCATTTGCCTGTTGCTTCTCGCGACGCTGCTCCTCGCCTCGTGCGCAAAGTCCGAGGTCCCCGAGGGGATGATGCTCGCGTCGGACCCCGACCTCGACGGCTTCGTGCTCTACGTGCCGAAGGGGTTCACGGTCGACCGATCGACCGGCGTTCTGACCGCGTTCGTTTCGGACCTCGATCCCACCGCGATCTCCGCGACCGTAGTCGCCCCCGAAGAGGAAACGCTGGAAGCCTACTGGAACGCCAACCGCGCCGCGATCGACGCGATCGCCGATCCCGGGACGACGCTCGCCTACGAAACCGAAAACGAGGAATACAAGGTCGGTAAAGAGGAGATTTCCGGTCGGGCGTGGGTGTACGCCTTCACGCGCGGCGGCGTCAACTACAAGGTGATGCAGATCCTCGTCCCGCGGGGCGAAACTCCGTCCGACGGCGTAGCGATCCTGACCTACTCCGGTAAAGTAGACGCCACCGTGACCGGGACGGTCGGGTACGCCGATCACCTCGAATATTTTGAACTGACCGTCGCCAACTTCTCCTTCCGGGAAGTGACCAAAACGCCCGAGGAAGCCGAGAAGATCACCGACGGCGCGCCTGAGGGGATGCAGGTCGCCTCGGACAAGAAGATCGCCCACTACTCGCTCTATCTGCCCCTCGAATGGACCGTCGATATGAAGACGGGGATCTCGTCGGGGTATGCCGCCGACGGGGCGGGTGTATCCGCCATCTCGCTTTATCCCGAGGGGTTTTCGACGGTTCAGGAGTATTTCGCGTCGCAAAAGGAGCAATACGAACTCCGCTATAACGACGTGACCGTCCTTGCCGACGAACCCGAACAGATCAAGGTGGACGGCTGCGACGCCTTCCGCTACGAGTGCCGCGTGACGCGGCGGGGCGACGGACGCGTCGTCCGCTTCTCGGTCGTGTACGTGATGCTCCGTACCGGAATGCACCGCGGGCTCTATACCCTGACCCTTTCCGCCGTCGGAGAGAACGCCGACGCCGCCAAGGCGACGTTTTCCGCCCACGCCGACGAGTTTGCCCGCGTTCTGACCGAGTTCCGCTTCAAATAAGGAGACGGAAATGGGAAACGAGATCTACTTTGACAACAGCGCCACCACGAGGATCTCGGAAGAAGCGCTGAAGACCTACCTTTCGGTCGCGAGGAGCGAATACGGCAACCCGTCGTCGCTCCACGGAATGGGAAAGGACGCCGAAACGGTTTTAAAAGACGCAAGGCAGTCGATTTCCAAAACGGTCGGCGACGCCGCGGGGGGAACGGTCCTCTTCACGTCCGGCGGGACCGAGGCGAACAACCTCGCGATCCTCGGTCGGGCGCACGCCAAACCGCGTTTCAAGGGGAAAACGATTTTAACTTCCGCCGGCGAACACGCCTCGGTGAAAATGCCGCTCGCCGCCCTGGCAGACGAGGGGTACAGGATCGTCGAGATCCCGACGACCGGCGGTCGGCTCGATCCCGAGGCGATTCTGAAACTCGCCACCCCCGACGTGATCTTAGCGAGCGTGATGCTGGTCAACAACGAGACCGGCGCGCTCTACGACGTTCCCGCCGTCGCCGCCGCCCTGCGCCGATCGTGTCCCGACGCGATCCTGCACGTCGACGCCACGCAAGCCTACCTGAAAGTACCGTTCTCGGTCAAGACGCTCGGGTGCGGACTGCTTACCCTGAGTTCGCACAAAATCGAGGGACCGAAGGGCACCGGGGCGCTCTGGGTGGATCCGGGCGTGATCCGGAACCGCGGGCTTTCCCCGATCCTTTTGGGAGGCGGGCAGGAGACCGGACTTCGTTCCGGGACCGAGGATCCGCCGTCGTGCGCGGCGTTCGCCAAAGCCGCGGCGGTCGGGTATTCCGCCCTCTCGGAACGCGTCTCGCGCCTGACCGAACTCCGCGAGCGTCTGCTCGCGACCCTCGCAAGCGATCCGCGCCTGTCCGGCGTGCGGGTAAATCTGCCCCCGGTTTCAGCCCCGCATATCGTCAGCCTGACGCTCCCGCGCATCAAGAGCGAGACCATGCTCCACGCCCTTTCGGCGCGCGGCATTTACGTATCGAGCGGTTCGGCGTGTTCCTCGCACGGCAAGCACGGCACGTCCGCCCTCTCGGCGTTCGGGCTGTCGGATCCCGACGCCGACGCGACCATTCGCGTCAGTTTCTCGCACCGGAACACCACCGAGCAGGTCGATCTGTTCTGCGACGCGCTTTCAGAGGAGATCGCGCGGCTCGCCCGCTTTTAAGACAATAAAAAAGAACCGCCCCGACCGCCCGTCCCGGATCGTTCCGGAATGCGGACGGCGGAGTCGGCTCCCCCGCGAAGGCGTGAAACGGTCCCCACCGTTCGCGGGTTCGGGGCACCGCGCCGCGGTCCCCCGGTAAGAGAGCCGCGGCAACCGTGTGTCAACGTCCGTTTGCCGTCCCGCCCTCGCAAGATAGGATGCCCGCAAAACGCGATCCTATACGCAACCGACCGTATTTTTCAACCCGATCAATTTTTCGTTTCATAAAGGAGAACCCCATGAGCCGTTTTTATCCCGCCGATATCCTGTTGCCCGATTTCAAGAAAGTCGACGGCACGCGCTACGCCGTCGTTGCCTGCGACCAGTTCACGAGCGAGCCCGCCGTCTGGGAAGAGACCGAGACGGTGGTCGGCGACGCCCTCTCGACCCTGCGCTTCATTCTTCCCGAACTCTTCCTTTCCGAGCGGAAAGAGCGGATCCCCGGGATCCACGCAGCGATGGAAAAAGCCCTCTCCGACGGGGCGTTCAAGGAATATCCACACGCCATGATCTACCTGCGCCGCACGCAGTCCGACGGCACGGTGCGCGAGGGGTTGGTCGGTGCGATCGACCTGCTTGACTACGATTACAAACCCGGATCCAAGCCGCCCATTAGGGCGACCGAGGGAACGGTCCTCGAACGCGTTCCGCCCCGCGTCGATATCCGCCGCGGCGCGAAGATCGAACTGCCGCACGTGATGCTCCTGCTCGACGACCCCGGCAAAACCGTGATCGAACCGCTCGCCGATCTCGCGACCGGCACGGCGCCGCTCTACGACTTTGACCTGATGCAGGGCGGCGGGCACGTCACCGGGTATCTGCTCGACCGCGCCAAACAGAAACGGGTGGACGAGGCGCTCGACGCGATCGCCCCCGAGGGGGAGGATCCCCTGGTCTTCGCGGTCGGCGACGGCAACCACTCGCTCGCAGCGGCGAAGGCGTACTTTGAGGAACTGCTCGACACGCTCGGCGACGACGCGCTGACCCACCCCGCGCGCTACGCCCTCGTCGAACTGGTCAACCTGCATTCGCCCGCTTTGGTCTTCCGTCCCATCTACCGCGCCGTGTTCGGGGCGGACGAAGGGGATCTGACGAACGCGCTGCTCTCGGACGTTCTCACGGCGTCGGTCAAGAACCCCGACGCGCCTGCGACGCATCTGACCGTTCTTTCGGGCGAAACCTCCTCCACCGTCACCTATCCGCACGGCACCCACCCGCTCGACGTCGGGACCCTGCAATCCTTCCTTGACCGCTACGTGGCGGCGCACCCCGGCGTGACGGTCGACTATATCCACGGCGAGGACGCGCTTGCTTCGATCGTTTCGGAACGCGGCGCGATCGGCTTCCTGTTCCCGGGCATGGAGAAGGAACAACTCTTCCCCGCCGTCCGCGAAAAGGGCGCGCTCCCGCGCAAGACCTTCTCGATGGGAGAGGCGCGCGACAAACGCTACTATCTCGAGGCGCGCAAGATCGCCGAGGAGAACTGACCGAATCCTGACGAAGGGGGGAAAAGCCATGCACCGCGTGACGCTGATCACGGTCGGAACGCTGAAGGAACCGTACCTATCCGACGCCGCCGCCGAATACCGCAAGCGGCTCGCCGCGTTCTGCGACCTGCGGGAAGTCAATCTCCCCGAAGAGCGGATCGCCGACGAGGACGATCCCCGCGCCGTCGCCGCCTCCCTTACCAAGGAAGGCGAGAAGATCCTTGCCGCCCTGCCGCAGGGAACGCCGCTTGTCGCCCTCTGCGTCGAAGGGAAACAACTCTCCTCCGAAGAGTTTGCGGACGCGGTCGGACGCTTCGGCGACGCCGGCGGCACGCTCGCTTTCGTCATCGGGAGTTCCCACGGACTGTCCCCCGCCGTCAAGGAAAAGGCGACCCTGAAACTCTCCTACTCGAAGATGACCTTCCCGCATCAGTTGATGCGCGTGGTCTTCCTCGAATCGCTCTACCGGGCGTATTCGATCCGGGCGGGAAAGAAGTATCACAAATAAAAAACGCGGCGCGGGAGTCCCGCGCCGCGCTTTTAATGAATTGCGCGCCGCGCAATTCAATTCACGGAGC
>CACYZS010000049.1 GCA_902778985.1 uncultured Ruminococcus sp. | reverse complement strand
AGAACGGTCAGCCAGAGCGGACGCATCTTCACCGCTTTTTCCTTGTACTCTTTCTTTGCAGAGGACGCGGTCGTGGTCGCGATCTTAATGAAAGTGCGATCCAGCACGAAGTAGGTCAGGACGACCGCGGCAAGTACGACGGCAGTCACGATCAGGCAGGGGATCGGCCGTCCCTCGCCGACCAGACCGATCAGGTAAAGGGGATACGCTTTGCTCTTGATCGCGCCGCCGTCGACGCTCTCGGGGTTTTCCTCGATCGTCGTCAGAGCGTTGAACCCTTTGAAGTAGACGACGTAATAAAGGACGAGCAGGACCAGTGCGATCAGAACGGTCAGAAAACTCTTGTTCTTCAGTTTCGTCGCGATCTTCGCGACCACCCAGCCGAGCAGGCAGGAGAGGACGAAGGTCAGAAGAGAGATCAGAACGATCAGCAGCAGTCCGCCGAACAGAGACGATACCGTAAACGGCGCTTCGATCATCCGGACGATCCAGGCGGGGAGCAGTACCACCGCCGAGAACATCAGCCCCATCAGGTACACGCCGAGCAGCCGGGAGAACAGGATGTAGCGCACCGGGATCGGAAGCGAGAGCAGAAGGTCGTTGTCCTTACCCTGATAGAGTCCGGCAAAGGTGTTGAACACGCTGCCGAACACCCCGAGCCCAAGGGCGATCATCGCGAAAACCGCGTTGTAAAACCAGAGAAGGTCCACGCTCGCAAGCGGCGCCGCCAGTCTCACCCCGTCATAGGCGAACATTCCGCCCAGCACCAGAACCATCAAAGCGGCGTACAGGAGGATCAGGATTACCGTGACCGCGTGCGTGCGAGATTGGTTTTTCTTCGCGTTGAAGAAGAAGCCGCGGAACGCCTCGGTCATTTGTTTTTTCAGAAGGATCTTCAGCATGGTGAGGTCCCCCTTACGCGTCCTCTTCCAGTTCGAGGAACACGCTTTCAAGCGACTCGTCGCCCTTGACCTCTTCCATCGTGCCCGAACGGATCAGTTTGCCGCTCTTGATGATGGCGACCTTGTCGCAGAGTTTCTCGGCGACTTCCAGCACGTGGGTAGAGAAGAAGATCGCGCCGCCCTCGTCGCAAAGTTCGCGCATCATCTCTTTCAGGGTGTGCGCAGCCTTGGGATCCAGTCCGACGAAGGGTTCGTCCATCACGATCAGTTTGGGGGCGTGGATCCACGCCGAGATGACGGCGAGTTTCTGCTTCATACCGTGCGAGTAGGACGAGATCGCCTGCGCAAGATCGGCGGTCAGACCGAACGCGTCGGCGTATTTGCGGATGCGCTCTTCCCGGACGTCGGCGGGGACGCGGAAGACGTCGGCGATGAAGTTCAGATACTTGATCCCGGTCATATACCCGTAAAGTTCGGGGTTGTCGGGAATATAGGCTATCTCGCGCTTGACCGCGAGCGGGTCTTCGCGCACCGAGATCCCGTTGACCTTGATCTCGCCCGCGTCGAACGCGAGGATACCGACCACGCTTTTCAAGGTCGTGGTCTTGCCAGCGCCGTTGTGCCCGATGAAGCCGTAGATCTCGCCCGCCTTGATCGAGAGGGAGAGGTCGTCGACCGCTTTCTTTTCACCGTAGGTCTTGGTCAGACGTTCGATCGAGAGGACCTCGGCTTTGTTGTTCGTTTCCATTCCATTTCTCCTTGTTGATAGCGTATTTGTCAGGGGTTTTCCCGAAAAACCGCCGCGGACGCTCATCCGCGGCGGTTTTGGAAAGAGCGTTTTACCAGGGGGAGAATTCTGCCCCGAGTAGTTTCAGAACCGCCTCGGTATAGAAGAAGTCTCCGTAGATGATCGACATATGCACGCCGGCTTTCTTCAGCCCCTCGGGCGTCAGATCCGCCGGGTAGCGTTCGGTACCGTAATCGAGCATATGGTCGTTTGCGGGATCGAAGTCGCAGAACTTCTCACCCATCGTGCGGAGCAGATTGAGCGCGGCTTCGAGGTACTTGCCGCCCTCGTTTTCGGGCAGGATCTTCGCAAGTTCGATCAGCCCGCAAGCCGCGCAGGCGCCGGCGGTCGAGTCGTAGAGGACCGGTTCCGCGGGAGCGCGGAAATCGACGCGGGGGAGCCAGTCGGACTTGACGTTCTCGACGAAGTAGTCCGCCGCGCGTTTCGCCCCTTCGAGATACCGTTCCTCTTTGGTGTGCAGGTAGGAGAGGACGAAACCGTAGACCGCCCACGAGCAGCCGCGCGACCACGACGATCCGACGGCGTAGCCCTGTCCCGCCTGTGTGCCGGTCAGCGCGCCGCTCTCACGGTCGTGATCGACGATGTGGTTGACCGATCCGTCCGCGCGCAGATGATCGCGGAGCGACATATCGGCGTGCGCCTTCGCAAACCGCGTGAAGCGGTCGTCTTCGGTCACGTCGGACGCCCAGTAGAGCAGGGGAAGGTTCATCAGGCAGTCGATGATCGTGCGGTCGTAGTTGTCCCACGCGGTCCCGCGCTTGCCGTTCCACGCGCGGATGAACCCGCCGGGAACCTTGGTCGAGAGCACGAAGCGGGACGCCAGCGACGCCGCCATGTAGAGGTCGAGGTTCTTCGCCGCCTCGTCGCCGGTCAGAAGATAGTCCGCGCCGAAGGTGAGGTGCCACACGAACCCGACGTCGTGATCCAGCCGTCCGTACTCGTCGGCGACCGGGCGGAGCAGTTCTTCGCTCCGTTTCGCCGTTTTCATGTATTCCTCGTTTTTGGTGTAGGCGTAGAGCAGCCAGTTCAGCCCGCCCCAGAACCCGTTGGTCCACCAGGGACGGCGGCGTTCGGTCATGTCGATATGCAGACCGTTCTCGTCCACGCCGTAGGGAAGTTTGTTCCGCGAGCGGAGCGTCACGGCGGAGAACTTTTTGTCGATCTTCCGGAAGGTCTCTTCCGCCCACGCCCGGTTTTCGCGAAGCAGCGTTTCAACGTTCTTCATTCGCTTCGTCTCCGTTTACGGCTGTTTGCCGATGTAGGCGAGGATACCGCCGTCGACGTAGAGGATATGACCGTTGACGAAGTTCGAGGCGTCGGACGCGAGGAACACGGCGGGACCCATCAGGTCTTCGGGGGTGCCCCAGCGAGCCGCAGGCGTCTTCGCGACGATAAAGGCGTCGAAGGGGTGACGCGATCCGTCGGGCTGCCGCTCGCGCAGGGGAGCGGTCTGCGGCGTGGCGATGTACCCCGGACCGATGCCGTTACACTGGATGTTCGCGCCGCCGAACTCGGAGCAGATGTTCCGGGTCAGCATTTTGAGACCGCCCTTCGCCGCGGCGTACGCCGAGACGGTTTCGCGGCCCAGTTCGCTCATCATGGAGCAGATGTTGATGATCTTTCCGTGTCCCTTCTTCACCATCGAGGGGATGACGGCTTTCGAGACGATGAAGGGGGCGTTCAGGTCGACGTCGATCACCTGACGGAACTCCTTCGCCGTCATCTCGCACATCGGGATCCGTTTGATAATCCCTGCGTTGTTGACCAGGATATCGATCACGCCGATCTCGTTTTCGACCTTCTTGACGAAGGCGTTCACCGCGTCCTCGTCGGTCACGTCGCAGACGTAGCCGTGCGCTTCGATCCCGTCGGCTTTGTAGGCGGCAAGCCCCTTGTCGACGAGTTCCTGCTTGATGTCGTTGAAGACGATGGTGGCACCCGCCGCGGCGTAGGCTTTCGCGATGGCGTAGCCGATGCCGTAGGACGCGCCGGTGATGAGGGCGATTTTACCCTTCAGACTGAACATATTCTCGTTCATTTCTATTCTCCTTTCGCCGGGATCAGAGCAGATCCCGCGTCTCGATGAAATCCATATCGGTAAATTCCTGGTTTTCGCCGCACATCGCCCAGATGAAGGAGTAGGCGCGGGTGCCGACGCCCGAGTGGATCGACCAGGACGGGCTGATGACCGCCTCTTCGTTGTGCATGATGATATGCCGCGTTTCCTTCGGTTCGCCCATCATGTGGAAGACCACGTCGTTTTCGCCCATATCAAGATAAAGGTAGACTTCCATGCGCCGGTCGTGGGTGTGGCAGGGCATGGTGTTCCAGTTCGAGCCGGGCTCGAGTTGGGTCAGTCCCATCGCGAGTTGGCAGGACTGCATCACTTCGGGGTGAATGTACTGGTTGATGACCCGCTTGTTGCACTCCTCGACCGAGCCGCAGGGAACTTTCTTCGCCTTGGTGATGTCGATCTTCTTGATCGGATAGGAAGTGTGCGCCGGGCAGGACGAAACGTAGAATTTCGCCGGGGCGTTCGGATCGCAACTCTTGAAGGTGATCTCCTTGTTTCCGCGACCGATATAGATGCCGTCGCGGGGGTTCATCTCGTATTCGGTCCCGTCGACCGTGATGATCCCTTTGCCGCCGATATTGATGCAGCCCATCTCGCGTCTTTCAAGGAAATATTCCGACGCCAGTTCTTTGCCGCCCACGAGTTTGAGCGTCTGGAACACGGGCATCAATCCCGCCGTGATGATGCGGTCGATGTGGCTGTACACCATGCGGATATTGTCCTTGGTGAACAGGTTGGCGATGTGGAACTCCTCTCTCAGACGTTCGGTATCGTAGTGCTTGACGTCCTTCGCGTTGGATGCCTGACGAACTTCCATTTGTTTGATCTCCTTTTTGATATACGTTCCGTAAACTTGAATCTGTGTGAGCGCCGCCCACGAGAGCGGGGTGGTTACCTGTTTGAAATGGTGGAGAAAGACGGTTCTGGTCACGGTTTTCGGGAAGGCGACTTCCTGTCCCTCGGCTTTCCCCTCGAACTCCGCCGTCAGGGAAGTGCCGTCCGAGAAAGTGACCTCGACCGATTTCCACCACGTGTCGTGCGGGAAGTCCGCACGGAGGAAGAAGACCAGTTTGTCGATCTCGACGTCGCGGCCGAAGTCGATCGTGTATTCGAGGTCTTCCCGCGCGCCCCCCGCCCAGGAATGGTAGGGGTAGTTGCCGTGCCCCTCGTTATGGATCACGCCGTCGATGGCGTTCCGCTCGAAGAAGCAGGGATCCTCCCGCGTCACGAAGTTTGCCTTCGCGTGGGGAAAGTACTTGTCGACCCCGTGCCGGTCGCAGGGGTTCAGGGCGACGTTGCGGTAGCCGTAAATCTCCCCGTCCGAAAGTTCCCGGACGCGGATCCGGTGCTCGCCTCCCCCGAAGGCGTCGGGATGATACCCGCGACTGCGTTCGGCGCCGAACGGGATCAGGTACTCGAAGCGCCGCCCGGGGACGCATACGACGGCTTCTTCCATCGTCGCGTCGGGTTGCACGCCGATAAACTCGCCCTCGGACATCGAGACCCTGATCTTGTCGCCTTCGGCGTACTCGCCGGGGAAGACCGTGTCGATCTCATAGCCCGAAGCGTCGAATTTGACGGATCCGTCCGCTCCGACGATCGTCAGATGCAGCATTTGCCGCTCTCCTTCCGTTTCTTTGTTACGGCGTGTCGCGGGCGCAGCAAAGGAGCGCGGCGAAAGCCGTTTTCGTTCAGCATACATTATACAATACCTTTTCGGTTTTGTCCATACTTTTTCGGCTTTTTCGCCCGAAAAACCAAGTTCTGAAATACTATGTAAGAAATCGGTAGGTTTTCCTTGCTTTTTTGACACCGATGTGCTATAATACCTTGCGGCGGATTTTTACCGCCGTCCGTTTTACGGAGGGGTATCGAAGCGGTCATAACGGGTAAGCGAGCAAAAACGATACGGTGTATCGTTTTTGCGAAGCGCGTAACGGAAACAAGGAGCGATGAAGCGCATCTGTGATGCGCGCGCATTGCGACTATGTTTCCGGAAGGGCAGTTGCTTCCCGTCCCTCAATTCTCTTTTTCCATTCCGGCAATCATTCGGAGGGGTATCGAAGCGGTCATAACGAGGCGGTCTTGAAAACCGTTTGAGAGCAATCTCACATGGGTTCGAATCCCATCCCCTCCGCCATCAAAAACACACAAAAACAAGGAGCGGTCAAACAATGAAAGTTGCAATTCTCGGTTCTGGTAACGGCGCGCTTGCGGAGGCGTTTGAGTGGTCGAGAGCGGGACACGATATCTACATGTTCGATTTCCCGCAGTTTGACAAACAGGTTTCCGCGATCACCAAAGCGGGCGGCATCTACAGCGAAGGCATGATGGAGGGCTTTCAGCCCGTCAAGTACGCCGGACACGACATCGAACTGTGCCTCAAGGGCGCGGATCTGGTGTTCGCGGTCGGACCCGCCTACGCGACCGAACCCTTCGGCAAGGCGTGCGCGCCGTACGCCGAAAAGGGACAGATCTTCGTGGTCTGCCCGAGTTCCTGCATGGGTGCGATCCTGTTCAAAAACGCCCTCGGCCTTTCGGTCGAGGATCACTCGGTCATCGTCGCGGACACCTCCACGCTGCCTTACGCGGTGCGGATCATCGCCGACGGTAAGATCGCGGTCTACAACCGTCTCGGCGGCGGCGTCCTTCTGGCGACCCTTCCGAGCACCAAAAACGACATGGTCTACGACCTTCTGAAACCCGTCCACGAGTGCGTGGAAAAGGCGAAGAACATCTTCCAGACCTGCCTGCAGAACGCGAACCCGATGCTTCACCCCTGCATCACGACCCTGAACGCCGCCCGCATCGAGGGACCGGACGATTTCTTCTTCTACGAAGAGGGCGTCACCCCCGGCGTCGGACGTCTTCTGAAAGCGATCGACGACGAACGCATCGCGCTGGGCGCGGCGCTCGGTCTGACCATCGAGAACGACCCGCACATCAGTATCCGTCAGGGATACCTGACCGAGGAGAGTTACGATCACGGCTACTCGAAGGCGCCCGGCTTCACCGGCATCAAGGCGCAGACGCAACTCGACTACCGCTACTACAACGAGGACGCGGGCTTCGGTCTGGTTCTGTGGGTCGACCTCGCCGACCGGCTGGGACTTGAACTTCCGAACGTGCGCGCCATGCTGCAGATCGTTTCTTCCATCATGGGAAGAGACTACAAGGCGGAAAAGGCGAGAACGCTCGACACGCTCGGGCTCGCCGGCTACTCGATGGAAGAACTTCTGCGCATCCTTTGATCTTCTGAAACGCGATCAGCGGGGCGCTCGCCGTCCGGCGGGCGCCCCGTTCAAACGATCGGCGGGGAACGTGACGAAATGGAACTGCAATCGGACAATGGGATAAAGACGTATTCGCGAAAGCGCGCGTTTGCCTACTTCGGGATCGTTTTCGTCGTATTCGTGTGGGGGTTGTATCCGATCTTCACGTCGGATCTTCTCGGATCCTATTCGGGCGGCGCGTTCACCTTCGTCAGTTCTTTGTTTTCCGCCGTCGTTCTTTTCCTCGAATGTATCCCGAACCTGAAACGGATCGACCGATCCTATTTCAAGGTCGCCGTGCCGACGGGACTTTTCGTCGCTCTGGCGAACCTGTTCCAGAAGATCGGGCTTCAATACACGACGCCGACGCAATACGCCTTTCTTGAAAATCTGTCCTGCGTCGTCGTCCCGATCCTTCTCTTCGTTTTCATACGGAAAAAGCCGGGGTTTCTTACCATTTTGTCCAGCGTTCTGTGCCTTGCCGGATGCTTCGTTCTGAGCGGGCTCGCTTCGTCGGGCGGCGTTTCGATTGGGCGCGGGGAGATCCTCTGCGCGCTCGCCGGCGTGATGTACGGCGTGAACGTAGCGGCGACCGGCGTCTACGCGAACCGCTTCCACGCCATCCTCTACGTGATGATCCAGATGTGGGTGAATGTCCTGGTCTCGGGCGGAGTCGCGCTGGCGCTGCACCTGA
>CACYZS010000048.1 GCA_902778985.1 uncultured Ruminococcus sp. | reverse complement strand
ATGGCAGGGTTCCGCAGGGGCATCCAGTAATAGTGGATTATTTCTACCACGAAGAGATCAGAGGGTCGGATAATACTGGAAAACGAAATAAATAAGAAAAGGCATTTTGATCCGTCGATAAAATCCGGTTTGCAGAGGCGAACCGCACGGCGGCAATGATTGCTCGTGCCTTTTCGCCGTTCTTTCTTCGGATCGATCCCTTTCAGCGCAACGACTATGTGGAAAACGCGTCTTTTGTTCACCGGACGAAAGACGCGTTTTTGCGTCGCGCTCTTCCCTTTCGCCGCTTTTTGTTGTATAATGGAGACAAGCACGGTCCCGCGACGCGTTTTCGGGGACCGAAACGAAAGCGAAAGGACGGATCATGTTTCGAAAAAGCACCCTGCCGGAACTGCTTTCCCCCGCCGGATCGTTTGAGGCGCTTGTCGCCGCGGTCAACGCGGGCGCCGACGCGGTCTACTTCGGCGGCAAACAACTGAACGCCCGCGCCTTCGCCCGCAACTTCGACGACGAAGAGATCGCCCGGGCGGTGGTCTACTGCCATCTGCACGGCGCGAAGGCGTACGTCACGCTGAACACCCTGCTCTCCGAGCGCGAACGGGAGACCGCCGTCAAGCGCGCGGGGGAACTCCGCGAACGCGGGGTCGACGCCCTGATCGTCGCGGACGCGGGGCTGATCTTGCGGATCGCCGAACGCTACCCCGATCTGTCGGTCCACGCCAGCACGCAGGCGTCCGCCCACTCGACCGAGGGGTGCGACCTGCTCGCGGGGCTCGGCGCGCGCCGCGTCGTTCTGGCGCGGGAACTGCCGCTCTCCGAGATCGTATCGGTCACCAAAAACGCGATCCCCGAAACCGAGATCTTTCTGCACGGCGCGCTCTGCGTCTGTCACTCCGGACAATGCCTGTTCAGTTCGCTTATCGGCGGACGGAGCGGCAACCGCGGCGCCTGCGCCCAGCCCTGCCGTCTTCCCTACGACGGGAAAGAGCGCCTTTCGCTCCGCGACCTCTGCCTTGCCCCGCATATCCCCGCCCTGATCGCGTCGGGCGTTGCGTCGCTGAAGATCGAGGGGCGCATGAAAAGCCCCGGCTACGTTTACGGCGTGACCTCGGTCTACCGCCGACTGCTCGACGAAGGGCGCGCCGCGACGCCGGGCGAGATCGCCGAACTCGAGCGCATCTTCTCGCGCGGCGGGTTCACCGACGGGTATCTGTCAGGGAACCTCGGGCGCGGTATGCTCGGCGTGCGCTCGGCGACCGATAAGGCGAACTCGCGCGAAGCAAACGACGCCGCGATCCCCCCGATCCCCGTCGAAGCCGACCTGTCCTGCACGGTTCTTCCGGGTGCTCCCGCCGCTCTGACGCTGACGGCGGCGGGGCGGAGCGTCACGGTCGAAGGGGACACGCCCGAGACGGCAAAGAGCGCCCCGCTCGATCCCGACGCCCTCGCCACGCGCCTCGCCAAACTCGGCGGCACCTTCTTTACCTGCGATCCCGCGAAGATCAAGATCGATCTTGCCCCCGGGCTGAACCTCTCCCCCGGCGCGGTCAACCGGCTGCGCCGCGACGCCGTTGCGGCGTGGGAGACGGGCGAGCGCCGCGCGCCCCTGCCCGATACGGAAAAGACCTTTGACCGTCCCTTCCCCGACGCTCCCCTGCTCTCGGTCTTCTGCCGGACGGCAGAGCAACTCGACGCGATCGCGCCCCTGCTCCCCGAAAACGCCGAGACCTATCTTCCGGCGTGGGAAACGCCGGGAGCGACGACCCCTTCGGGCGTCTCCTTCCCCGCCGTGATCTTCGACGGCGAACGGGAAGAGGCGAAAAAGATGGCGACGGCGGCGCGCGAGCGCGGGGTCAAACTTGCCCTTGTCCACAACGTCGGGCAGATCGGGTTCGCCCGGTCGCTCGGCTTCACCGTGATCGGCTCGCAGCGGCTGAATATCACCAACCGCGCCGCGGCGAACGCGCTCTGTTCGGCGGGTCTTTCCGACGCGATCCTCTCGCCCGAACTGCCCCTGCCCGCGGCGGCGGCGGTCGGCGGACGGATCCTTGCCTACGGGCATCTGCCGCTGATGCTGACCGAACGCTGCTTCATTCGCGAGAACTTCGGGTGTGAAAAGTGTAACAAAGCCGTTTTCACCGACCGGACGGGGGCGAAATTCCCCCTGCTCCGCGAGTACCCGCACCGCAACCAGATCCTGAACGGCGTCCCGACCTACCTCGGGGACAAGCGCGCCGAACTCGACGCGGCGGGGTTGTCCCGCCTGCACCTGTATTTCTCGGTCGAGCCGCCCGCCCGGGCGCGGGAGATCCTCGCCTCCTTCCTCTCGGGAAAACCGCTTGACGGCGCCGTCCGGCGGATGCCCCGCACATTCTGACGCCGAAAGGTCAAAACGATATGGAACTGATCCTTGCCTCCCAGTCCCCGCGCCGCCGGGAACTCATGACAAACGCGGGCTACGCGTTCCGGATCCTGGTCAGCCGAGCCGACGAAGACCTGCCCGCCGGCACCCCGCCCGCCGAGGGCGTCCGGATCCTTGCAGAACGCAAGGCAAAAGCGGTGGAAACCACTCTGCCGCCTGATATTTTGAAAGCCGCCCCCGTGTTCGTTATCGGGGCGGACACACTCGTCGAACTGAACGGCGTGCCGCTCGGAAAACCGAGGGACGAAGCCGAGGCGACCGCGATGCTCTCGTCCCTTTCGGGGGCGCGGCACCACGTCGTGACCGGAGTCGCCGTCGCCGTCGGCGGGCGGATCTTTTCGGGTGTGGAGACCACCGCCGTCACCTTCCGCCCGCTCTCAAAAGAGGAGATCGCGGACTACGTCGCGACCGGCGAGCCGATGGACAAGGCGGGCGCCTACGGGATCCAGGCGGGCGCCGTGCGCTTCGTGCAGAAGGTGGACGGAGAGATCGACAACGTGATCGGGCTGCCCCGCAAACTGCTTGCGAAACTGCTCCGCGACGCCGGATACGAACCGGGAAAGGAGACGCCGTGAACAAAACCGAGAAGCGGGAACGCATCGCGGCGGTCAACGCCGCCCTAAAGGAACTCTATCCCGACGAATGCGCCCTGCTCTGGGGCGGGGACGATCCGTGGCGTCTGCTCGTGATGGCGCGCCTGTCCGCCCAGTGCACCGACGCGCGCGTCAACCTGACCGCGGGGCCGCTCTTCACCCGCTTCCCCGACGCTGCCTCGATGGCTGCGGCGGAGGTTGCCGAGGTGGAGACCTACGTCAAGTCCTGCGGGCTCTATCACCGCAAAGCCGAGGATCTGGTGAACGCCTCGAAGATGCTGCTCGACGAGTTCGGCGGGCGCGTCCCCGAGGAAATGGACGACCTGCTCCGTCTGCCCGGCGTGGGGCGCAAGATCGCGAACCTTTTGCGCGGCGACGTCTTCGGGCGGGGCGGCTACGTCACCGACACCCACTGCATCCGCATCTGCGGACGGCTCGGCTTCTACCCCGAAAAAGAGAAAAATCCCTACAAGATCGAAAAGATCCTGCAAGGATTGATGGACGAAAAGGAAGGCCCCGCCTTCTGTCACCGGATCGTCTGGTTCGGGCGCGAGGTCTGCCGGGCGCAGAACCCGGCGTGCGCCGATTGTCCGCTCGCCGCGCGGGGGCTTTGCGAAAAGCGGCTGCGGGAGGCGCGAAATGGATAAACTGCGCGTGCGCTATCCCGTGATCGTCGAGGGCAAGTACGACAAGATCGCCCTCTCGTCCCTGTTCGACACCCCGGTCTTCTCGACCGGGGGCTTCGCCGTATTCAACAGCGACGGCACGCGCGCCCTGCTCCGTCGGCTCGCCGAAAAAAGCCCGGTGATCCTTCTGACCGACAGCGACGGCGGCGGGCGGCAGATCCGCGCGTTCCTATCCGAGATCCTACCCCCCGACCGGGTGATCCACCTCTATATCCCGCAGATCCCGGGCAAGGAAAGACGCAAAAGCAAGCCCGGCAAGGCGGGACTGCTCGGGGTGGAGGGCATGACGCCCGACGTGCTGCGCGGGATCTTTTCCCCCTTCCTCTCGGACGCGCCCGAACGCCCGGCGTCGCCCCCCGTCACCAAGACCGACTTCTACGAACTCGGACTGTCCGGCAGACCCGACGCGGAAAAACGCCGCGCCGAGGTGGCGAAGTCGCTCGGGCTGCCCGAAGACCTGCCCGCCAACGCCCTGCTCGACGCGGTGAATATCCTGTTTTCGCGGGACGAGTTCCTTTCCCTTTTCGCCTGACTTCAACCTTCCGTGTGCAGATCGCGCCAGACGTCGGCAAGCGTCCCCGGCAGGATCAGTTCGCGCACCGCGAGGTCGTAGAGGATCCGCGCGTCGGGAAGTCCGCCCGGGAAGCACCCGACCGTCTCGCTTTGCCCGTCGCACTCGACCGAAACGGCGAAGCCGTCCTCGTGCCGGATCAGCCGGTAGACGGCGGAAACGCCCTCGCGCCTGACCTCGTCCCGACGAATGATCTCCCCGTTTTTCGAATCGGTTTTTACCGTCATATCCCCGTCGCTCCCGTTTTTTTCTTCATTCTATCACGCGCCCCTGTCGATTTCTGTTTCCCTTCCTTTTTTCGCCCCGGAAACGCCCTTCCGGGAAACGTCCGACAAATCGGCTCTTTTCGTATGAAAGCCGTATGTTTCCCATTTTTCGTTCATAATCATTCGCTTTTCGACGGTTTGCTGGGAACCGCCGCTTTTCTTTTTCGCGCCGTTTCGCTTTTTGCCGCCGTCGCTTTCCCGTTTTTCTTCGGAGTGCATAATCCGTTTTCGTTTTATACATCGACAAATAAAGCGCCCGTTTGTCGAAGTTTCGACCTTCGACAAACGGACAGCACCGGCAAAGTAAGGGCGGGCATTTCTGCCCGCCCCGAATTAATTTAAGATAAGAAGCCGTTTACTATCTGTTCTTCTGCTTCGCGTTCGGTCAGCCCGAGCGTCATCAGTTTGATCAACTGCGCGCCGGCGATCTTACCGATGGCGGCTTCGTGGACCAGCGCGGCGTCGACGTCGTTGGCTTCGAGCGCCGGGACGGCGAGGATCCGCCCGCGATCCATGATGATCGAGTCGCACTCGGTATGCCCGCGGCTCTCGGCGTTGCCGACGATCTTGGCGTCGAAACGCTGGAAGGAGTCGTCCTTCGCCACCGAACGCGACACCACGTCGGCGGACGCCCCCGCGCCGTTCAGTTCGACGTCGTAGGCGCTGACCGCCCGCTGTTCTCCGTGGGTCATCAGGCGTTCGCGCACGACCAGTTTCGCGCCCGCGCCGAGTTTGGCGACGGTTTTGCGATCGGTATCGTCGACGCCCTTGATCTGCACCATCTCCATCTCCATCGACGCGCCCTCTTCGAGCGTCACTTCGGTCACGGGGTTGAGGATGCGTTTTCCTCTTCCCTCTCCCTGCCCGTAGTGTTTCTCAACGTAGCGCACCGACGCGCCGCGCCCGACGAAGAAGCGGTGGATCCCGTCGTGTTCGGAGTCCTGGTTCCCGCAGTTGTCGATGCCGCAGCCCGCGACGATCAGGACGTCGGCGCCCTCGCCGACGAAAAAGTCGTTGTAGACGGTCTCGCGAAGCCCGCTCTCGGTCAGAATGACCGGGATATGCACGCTCTCGTTCTTAGTGCCCGGGCGGATCCTGATATCCAGTCCGCTGACGTCGGTTTTGGGCACGATCTCGATGTTCTCGGTCGAACGCCGCCCGACCGACTTACTGTCCGAGCGGATATTGTACGCCCCTTCCGGCACTTTGTGCAGGTCGGCGACCTCTTCGAGGATCTTCTTTTGCAGTTGATTCAGTTCCGGCATGTCAGTCCTCCTCCGCCATCCGGCACGGAGCCGAGACGTTCGCCGCGTCGCAGAGCGTCGGGAACAGTTCGTCCGGCGTGCCCCGGCGGTCGATCCTTCCGTCCTTTAAGACGACGATCTCGTCCGCGATCTTGAGGATCCGTTCCTGGTGGGAAATGATGACGATCGAACTGTCGCGGATCTCGGCGCGCATCTTGCGGAATACTTTGATCAGGTTCTGGAAACTCCAGAGGTCGATCCCCGCCTCGGGCTCGTCGAAGACCGTCAGGTTCGCGCCGCGCGCGATCACCGTCGCGATCTCGATCCGCTTGAGTTCCCCGCCCGAAAGGCTGTCGTTGACCTCGCGGTTGATATACTCCTTCGCGCACAGCCCGACCTGCGAGAGCATCTCGCACGCCTCGGCGACCGACGCGTTCTTCCCCGTCGCGAGCCGCAAAAGGTCGAGGACGCGGATCCCCTTGAAGCGCACGGGGTGCTGAAACGCGAAGGCGATGCCCGCCCGCGCGCGTTCGGTGATGTTTTTATTCGTGACGTCTTCGCCGTTGAAGACGATCGAGCCCGCCGTCGGGCGCTCGATCCCCGCGATCAGTTTCGCGAGCGTCGATTTGCCCCCGCCGTTCGGTCCCGTGATGACCAGCAGTTTCCGGTCGGGCACCGTCAGGGAAACGTCCCGCAGGATCTCCTTTTCCCCGTCGTTCTCCGACACCGAAAACGACACGTTCTTGATCTGAAGCATAGAATACCTCTCCCGTCCGTTTGTGGGACCGCCGCGCGCCGACCGTTTCCCGATCCGCGCCGTCCCGAGGACGCCACCCAAGATTATAACAAACCGCGCCCCCCCTGTCAAGTATTCGCGCAAAAGCGCCCCGAAACAAAAAACGCAAAAAATCGTTTTTGCCCCTTGACAAACGCAAAAAGATGGGATATAATACAATACGCTGTCCGAAAAACGCACCTCTAGCTCAGTTGGTAGAGCAACTGACTCTTAATCAGTGGGTCCAGGGTTCGAGTCCCTGGAGGTGCACCATAAGAGAATGGCACGAACACCATCGGGTGTCCGTGCCATTCTCTTATCATGCGTCGCTCACGACTCAGAACCCCGAATATGCGCGGCGGAGCCGTGCATATTCCAAGCGTCTCGCCCCGGCACAGTAAAATCTTCCGCTTTGTCGTCCGAGACGCGGGTTCAGAGTCCCAAGCGACAGCGTCGCCGGAACATATCAGAGTCCCGCGCGAGCGTCGTCGGAACGATTCGGTTCCCTTTTAATGATTCGCCGAGACGGAAAAGGCAAAACGGGAGTTGTTAAAGGTATGTGTTTTGGTTCATTTTTCTTTTTCAAAGAAGAGTTCGTGTCTTGTCGCCAAGTCACTCATTATATGGAACACTAGTTTATATCCCTCTGCTTCCCGTTGGTTAATTAGTTTGACTAACGTGCTTGATCTTCTACAACACTCATGATGATATTGATAATGTTTCTCGGAGTCTTCAAAAATAAGATCATATCTTGTTAGCATATCTGCCATAACGGCGGATTTCAAGTGATGCCCTAGATTCGATTCTTCTTCAAGAATTCTGTCTAAGGTGCTTTTGAGTCTTGCGTGTTTATAATATACCATTTGAACAACCTCCTATTATCATACTGATTTTTGCCCTTCGTCTTCCCTTACAGTCTCTTTTCCGACACGACCAACTCGCCTTTGTCGATGCGGTCGTAGAGCGCCTCTTTCGGGATCGGTTTGCCGAACAGGTAGCCCTGCAGGCGGGTGCAGCCGATCCTGTTCAGGAAGTCCGCCTGCACTTTGGTCTCGACGCCCTCGGTCAAGGTGAGCATCTGGATCCGGTTCGCCATCTGGATGATGCAGTCGATCAGCGTTTTCGCCTTCTCGTTGTTTTCGAGATTGGAGAGGAACCGCATATCGATCTTGATGACGTCGAACTGGTAATCCTTCAGGACGTTCAG
>CACYZS010000047.1 GCA_902778985.1 uncultured Ruminococcus sp. | reverse complement strand
ATCTGCCTGTGCGCGCCTGATAACGTGGCTGGCGCGGGCACGTTTGAACGTTACCCAAACGCCGCGCGGGGAAGTCCGCGCCTCTCGTCGTTTTTGCCGCACGGGCGGCAAAACCATAACGTTCGGCGGCGGGCTTCGCCGCCGAACTCATAACTCATAACTGCGCGCAGCGCCTCGCTTTCTCGCAACCGCCCCCCTCGCGCCGCGCGGGGCGCGGCATATCGCGCTGCGAAGCAACGTATCGCGCGTTTGCGCACGCAAACGCATACAGTTTGATAATTATTTTACAATTTCGCGCGCCCAAGCGATTGACAAACGTTCCTTTCTACTGTATAATAATGATAATGTGAGAAACGGGGTGACGGACATGGTCGGGAAGACGATCCTGGTTACGTCCGGGAAGGGCGGAGTCGGTTGTTCGACGGTCGCCGCCCGGTTGGCGCTTGCCTTTGCCCGGCGGGGGGTCACGACTTTGCTCGGCGACCTTTCGTGGGGGAACCCGGCGCTGGACGTTCTGTGCGGGCTTGCCGAACGCGTGGTCTACGACGTGCGCGACGTGCTTTGCGCGCGGGTCGATCCGCGGCGCGCTTCGCTTCCCGTGATCACGGTTCAGAATCTGACGCTTTTGCCCGGGACGACTGTTTTTGAAGGCGTGCCCGGCGACGCCGAGGCGATCCGCCTGTTTGAAACGCTTCGGGGCGGGTTCGATCAGGACGTGATGATCCTCGACGTACCGAAAGAGACGGTCACGGTCTTGTCGGAGTTTGCCGACGCGGTGCTCGCCGTTTCGGACGTTTCCGCGGCGTCTTTGCGCGCGACGGCGGCGCTTCGGTTCTCGCCGCGAGCGAGCAACGTGCGGGTGGTGCTGAACCGCTATCCGACCGACCGCGAGAAAACCAAGATCTATCCGACCGTGCGCGAGGCGATCGACCTCGCGGGGTTGCCGCTCGCGGCGATCCTGTTCGACGATCCGCGGCTGCCGCAGGACGACGAAACCGCACCGGGAGAGTTCCCGGAACGGCCGCTCCTGGACGCGCCGTGCAAGAACCTGTCGGTTCGCCTGACCGGCGGACACGCGCCGCTGCTCACGGGTTTGATCCGGGGGCGCAAGAGACGCAAGACGCTCACGCAGATGGGAAGACGGCGGCTTGAAAACGCCTGAAAATACAGACAGAGGAGGAACGCTTCATGGAAATTGCATTGATCGCAGACGACGGAAAGAAGGAACTGATGGCGCAATTCTGTATTGCGTACAGCGGGATCCTCTCGAAACATCATATCTGCGCGACGCAGACCACGGGTAAGTACGTGAAGGACGCCACCGACCTCGATATTGAGATGCTGATGTCGGGTAGTACCGGCGGTTGCGAACAGATCCAGTCTCGTATCAGTTTCAACGAGATCGACGTTCTGTTCTTCTTCCGCGATACCGAACCCGCCGAACGGCATTCCGCCATGCAGCAGGATATGCTGCGGCTCTGCGACGTGTACAGCGTCCCGGTCGCGACCAACCTCGCGACGGCGGAAGTGCTGGTCATGGCGCTCGACCGCGGCGAACTCGACTGGCGCAAACTGGTCAACCCGTATCTGATCCGTCGGAGCAAGGGGACCAACTGACCGGGATAACGGTCTTTGGCGGAGGGCGATTTTGTATTGCTCTCCGCCTTTCATATCTATTCGGAAGGGGTGACGGACGTGGAACGGGTAACGATCAAACGGGTCAGCAGGATCACGCCCGCAAACGGGGAGACCGAGATCCTCGCGGGCGAGTGGGTCGGCGCGCTCCGGGAAACGCCCTCTGAACTTCTATTGACCTTTACCGAACCCGTCGAGGGCGGAAAGATCTTTAACCGCGTGATCTGGCGAGACGGCACGCTGACCGTCGACCGGCGCGGCGCGTCGTCGTCCCGGATCGAGTTCCGGGCGGCGGAGACGACGGTAAACGAACTGTCCTACCCGCCCTTCACGCTGAAAATGCCGGTCTCGACGCGAAAGATCCTGTTGCTGCCCACACCCGTCGGGGTGGGGTTCCGCGTGCTCTTTTCGTCCGAGATTGACGGGGAGAGACGCGAAAACGAGTTGACGATCACGGCAACGCCGCTGTAAGTCCGTCGAAAGGAGGGAAGTCCCGTGCTGCAAGCCGAACTGAAAACGCAACTGAAGACCGGAAAGATCGCCGGGGTGTACCTCTTTTGCGGGGAGGAAGACTACCTCAAACGCTACTACCTCGGGGAGATCCGGAAACGGATCCTGACCGATCCTGTCTTCGACGCCTTCAATCACCCGGTCTACCACGGCGAGGAGATTGATTTTGCCGCGCTCTCCGACGCGGTCACGTCGCCCCCGATGATGGCGGATTGCAAGTTGATCGAGTGGAGCGGCGCGCACCTCGAGGACTGGAAGGACGCGGAGTTTGCCGCCCTTGAAGGACTTGTCCGGACGGTGAAGGAGAACCCCGCCTCGGTCGTGGTGTTCCTCGTCGGGCAGGAAGGGCTGGCGGCGGGCAACGCGAAGCGCCCCTCGTCGCTCTTCAAACGGCTTTCCGACGTCGTGCAGGCGGTGAATTTCGAGGTCTCGACCGATCCGCAACTCACCGCGTGGCTGAACGCGCATTTCGTGCACGAGGGTCTGGACGCGGAGCCGGGCGCCCTGCGCGCCATGATCGACCGCTGCGGACATTCAATGGATATCCTCGCGTCGGAGACCTCGAAACTGGTCTGCTACGCCCGCGCGCATCAAAAACGCACCGTGACCGTCGCGATGGTGGAACTGGTCTGCGCCTCGACCGCGGAGGACGACGCGTTCGGATTGACCAACGCCATGCTCGCCGGCGATACGCAGGGCGCGTATCGGAAACTCTCCGACCTTGTGCGTCGCCGCGTGGATCCGATGGCGATCCTCGGGCAGATCACGCGCCTGATCTCGGACCTCTGTTCGGTCGCCTGTCTGCTCGAAGAGGGAACGCCCCCGTCGGGCGTCGCGTCGCTGCTCGGGATGAACGAGTATCGGGCAAAACTCTATATCGGGTGCGTCGGGAAACGCCGCCCCGAACAGTTCCGCGAACTGCTCGCGCAGTGCCGCGAAATGGACCTCGCGTCCAAACGCGGCGCCGATCCCCTGATCCGCATCGAACGCTTTCTCTCCACCGCGTCAGGCGGCGCGGGATAAGGAGAACGAGGAGAACGAGGAGAACGAGGAGAACGAGGAGAACGAGGAGAACGAGGGGAACGCGCGCTTTCTTTCGGGGCACGACCGCACCCCCCGCGCGGTCGTGGTGAGGAAAGCGCGGCAAAGAACTTCATTAGGGAATGAAGTTGGCGCAACTCGTGCCTCGTCGCGCTGGTTCTATAGCCTGGAGTCTATTGGAATTCTCCTTGCTGTGTGCGGGACGGCGTCCTCGACGTCCCGCTCTTTGCAGAATGACAACCTTTGCACCGTCTATAGAACCGACTGCGGGTGAAAGTCTTTACAAATGAAAATGCCGCGCGGCAGTCTGCCGCGCGGCGCTTTTGTTAGGGGTTCAGGATTGATGCAAAGCCGATCTCGTCGGTTTGCAGTTGCTTTTCGAGGTAGTCGAAGAACGCCGCGAGACGGGTTTTGTCGCCGCGGGCGAAGTCGGTCACGCTCCAGTAGTAGTACGCGCCGAAAAGCAGATCGCGGTAGACAAGCGGCGCGATTCTGATCTCGTCGTCGGTGAAAGCGTAGTGCTCCGCGAAAACCTTGAAGCAGTGGCGGAACGCCCGCAATCTGCGCTCTCTTTGTTCCGCGTCGAAAACCTCGTCGCAACCGTTCTCAACGCCGAGCGAGGAGAGGAAAAACGCCAGCCGCACGAAGTGCTGGATGCAAGTTTCACGCCCGCCTTCCGAGACGCCCCGGAAGCCGCCGAACCGACCGTCGGCGTCGACGTACGCCGCACCGGAAAAGTTGCCGTGAAACAGAGAGGTCGGAAGGCGTCCCCATGCGCGGCACAGCGTCCGGCGGTTTTCGGAAAACAGGTACGCGATCCGCTCGTACCGTTCCGCGAGCGCGGGATACCGCCCGAGGATCTCGTTTTTCAGGTCGCCGTACACGTATTCGGCGACGTAATCCTCAAACCCGGCGCACGCCGTCACGGGTTCAAACAGCGCGTACGCGCTCGGTTCCTCTCCCGCAAGGCGGAGCGACGCCGTTTTCGCAGCGGCAAAAAGAATATCGTCGAAAAGCGGCGGGAACCCGTCCCCGGTCGCAGCGGCGAAAAGGTCCGTCTCTTCGACGTATTCCTGTGCGAAGACGGTGCAGACGCGGTCCTTGAATCCGACCTTCGCGCACGGTTCGCCGCGCAGGGTGTTCAGAATACGCGGGCAGGCGTAACCTTCCCGCCGAAGCGCCTCAATCGCGCTTGCGCTTTGTTTGACGCGCTCGGGCGTCGCGAATACGTAATCGCACACGCTGACCGTCATTTTCCGATCGGGGTATTCGACGAGCAGTTCGAGGAACAGTCCGGTCGGGGCGTCCGTATCTGTACTGCGGTAGGCGGGTTTTTCGGTCCCCGTCTCGATTTTGACGGGTTTTTCGTTTGTATACAGTTGCAGGATCTCTTTGATCTCCATAGACACGTTCTCCTTTTTCCGATACACAATCTTCTTGACCGTTTCGGGAGTCAGGAAATACGCGTCGGCAAGCGAATCGATCGAAGCGCCCCCGGCAAACTTGGTTCTGATCTCGTCGTTTCGCTCGTCCAGTTGCCGACGGTAACCCGTACCGATCCCCCACGGACGCCGTGCGCACGGCGACGGAACGTACAGCAGTTTTCCCGCTGCGTACTTCTGGAGTTCGGAAAACAGATCGTTTGGCAGGACGTCCTTTGCATTTTCGTATTTCATGTGCTCACCTCCGGTCAATTCTGAGTATAACACGGACTCGGGAGAATTGATATAGACAGTATTTTTTAATCCGTTTCGTTCTGTTTCAACCGCTTTTCTCAAAAAGCAAAGATAACCATCTTTGTATCGTCTATAGAACCGCAAAACGGCGAGCGCACTCGCCGTTTTGCTTTTATTAATTCCTTAATAAAGATCTTTGCCGCGCTTTTTTACGGGCGCGCCCGTGTCAGGGGCTGGCGCGGTAAGGAAAGCGCGCGGTCCCCTTCGTTCCTCTTATCCGTCCCACGAGACGCCGGCGGAGACGTCGACGGTGAGGGGCAGGGAGAGGGTAGCGGCGTTCTGCATTTCGTCCTGCAGGAGTTTGGAGACGAGGACCATATCGCTCTGGTCGCACTCGACGATCAGTTCGTCGTGCACCTGCATCACCAGATCCGCCGTCGGTATCTCGGTTTTCAGGCGTCGGAAGACGCGGATCATGGCGATCTTCATAATATCGGCGGAACTTCCCTGGATCGGCGCGTTCATGGCGATCCGACGCCCGAACGCCTGGGTCATCTTATTCACCGACCGCAGTTCCGGAATATAGCGCCGGCGGTGGAAAATGGTCTCGGTATACCCGGTCTCGGTGGCGTCGGCGATGGTTTTTTCGAGGTACTCCCCGATCTTCGGAAAATGCGCCTTATACGCGTCGATATACTCCTTCGCCTCGCGCATCGGGATCCCCAGATCCTGCGAGAGCGAGAAGGGTCCGATCCCGTACATGATCCCGAAATTGACCGCCTTCGCGCGCTTGCGCATCTCGGGCGTGACCATATCCTCCGGAACGTGGAAGACCGACGCGGCGGTCGAGGTATGCACGTCCGCCCCGTTATGGAACGCGGCGAGCATCGTCTCGTCGCCCGACACGTGCGCCAGCAGCCGCAACTCGATCTGCGAGTAGTCCGCGTCCACCAGCACCCGCCCCTTGCGCGCCACGAACAGCCGCCGGAACAGGCGCCCCAGTTCCGTGCGCACGGGGATATTCTGCAGGTTGGGTTCGGCAGAACTAAGCCGTCCCGTCGCGGTCTGCGCCTGCTTGAAATCGGTATGGATCCGGTCGTTATGGTCCGCCGCGGCGAGCAGTCCGACCGCGTAGGTCGAGTGCAGTTTGGTCAACTGGCGGTAGGCGAGGATCTCCGATACGATCGGGTGCGCGTAGCGCAGCCCTTCCAGCACGTCCGCCCCGGTCGAGTACCCGGTCTTGGTCTTCTTTCCGCCCTTCAGCCCCAGTTCCTCGAACAGGACCGTCCCGAGTTGTTTCGGGGACAGGATATTGAAGGGGTGGTTTGCAAGTTCGTAGATTTTCTCGGCTTTTTCCTTGGCTTCGGCGTCCAGCGTCTCCCCCAGCGCGATCATGCCCGCGCGGTCGATCCCGAACCCCGTTTTCTCCATCGCGAACAGCACCGGGACCAGGGGCAGTTCCACCCCGTCGAGCAGTTCTTCTTCGCCGGCTTCGCGTACTTTGGCACGCAGAACGGGTTCCAGTTCCGCCGTCAGGTGCGCCGCGGGCGTCTCCTCCGGCGCGCTCTTCCCGAGCAGCGTCAGGGCAAGCCCGCGCACCGAACTCTGTCCCTCTCCGGGACGGAGCAGATACGCGTAGAGCATCAGATCCAGCGGGACCGGGGCAAACGGTACGCCGAACTCCGAGAGGCGGTGCATCAACTTCTTCGCGTCAAAGCAGACGATCCTCCGCTTTTCGTCCGCGAAAAGCGGCGCGAGGCGCGGGACGTCGGCGGTCTTGACGAACAGGTTTTCGGTTCCGTTCGAGAGGGCAAGCCCGTCCTCCGAGAGTTCGACGGCGAAACGGTCGCCGAGTTTCGAGATCGCTTCTTCGGCGGAAACGGAGGTATAGTCCGGCGCGTCGTCCGCGCCGTTATCGGCGGTTGAGACGCCGCCCGAGAGATCAAAGAGATCCGGGATCGCCCCGGCGGGGGCAGACGCGGGACGGGCGGGGATCTTCGGCACTTTCAGACCGAACTGCCGGATAAAGGCGGTGAACTCCAGGTCGCGGAACAGTTCGTAGAGCGCGTCGTTGTCGATCTCGCGCCTCTTCACGGCGTCGAGCGTGATCCCGAGCGGAACGGCGGTGTCGATGGTCGCGAGCGTCCGCGAGAGCAGGGCGCTGTCACGCCCCTCCGCGATCTTTTTGCGCAGGGCGGGGGAGAGGGCGGGATCGTCGCCGTGGGTCAGCACCTCGTCGAGCGTGCCGTAATCGGAGAGCAGTTTCACCGCGGTCTTCTCGCCGATGCCGGGGATACCGGGGATATTGTCGGACGAGTCGCCCATCATGGCTTTCAGGTCGATGAAGCGCTCGACCGGGATCCCGTACTTTTCAAAGAAGGCGTCGGCGTTATACGGCGTCGTATCGCTGTTCCCGGCGAGCAGGACGGTGGTGCGTCCGTCGATCAGTTGGAGCAGATCGCGGTCGCCCGAGAGGATATAGGCGTCGATCCCCTCGGCTTCCGCCATACGGGCAAGCGTCCCCTGGATATCGTCGGCTTCGTAGCCGGGGAGTTCGAGCACGGTCAGTCCCATCGCGGTCAGCACGGCTTTGCAGGCGTCGAACTGCGAGAGGAGTTCGGGGGGCGTCGGGCGGCGTCCCGCCTTGTATTCGGCAAAGAGTTTGTGCCGGAAGGTCGGAGCGTGCACGTCGAAACAGACGGCGACGTAATCGGGAGAAAGGGCGGTCAACTGTCGGTTGATGATGTTGACCGTCCCGTATATGGCGTTGGTTTGGCGCCCGTCCCGGGTGGACAGAGGTCGGATCCCGTAGAAGGCGCGGTTGATGATGCTGTTTCCGTCAACGGCAAGCAGTTTCTTCATTGTTTTTTCGTGGTGCGCGAAGAGGGTTTATGCGTGCGCGTGCCGGCGGCGGGGCGTTCGGGTTTCTCGGCTTTTTCGATCCGCTC
>CACYZS010000046.1 GCA_902778985.1 uncultured Ruminococcus sp. | reverse complement strand
CCGACAAATTCGCGGATTACGCGGATGCTGAGCGGTCGGCAAACGGTCTCTTCTATCTGACAAAAGGCTGCAACGCGCTTATTTCCGCGAAGGTCGTGGACGAGAAGGAATTTGAGACACATACGCTGTTTATTGCCGAGGTGACGGAATGCAGAGTGCTCAGTGATGTCGAGAGCGTTACTTATGCTTATTACTTCGCGCACATCAAGCCGAAGCCGCAGCCGGTTGAAGAAAACAAGGTCGGCTGGGTCTGCAAGATCTGCGGCTATGTGTATGAAGGAGAAGAGCTTCCGGCAGATTTCATATGCCCGCTGTGCAAACATCCGGCAAGTGACTTTGAAAAACTGCAGTAAAATGCTGCAATGATTCCGCGGCCGGGATGTAAGGAACGAATGCAGCGGCTTTTGCGGCGGCTTCACGCTCCGCCTTCTCGGCTTCGCGTGCGACCGCTTCCTCGGCGCGGGCTTTCTCTTCTTCGATCGCGCGGATCGAGAGACCGAGTTTCCGGTTCTCACGGTCGATCTCGGTGATCTTCACGTCGACGACCTGTCCGACTGAGACGACGTCTTCGGGCTTCGCGACCTTCTCGCGAGACAGACGCGAGATGTGGATCAGACCGTCAACGCCGTCAGCAACCTCGGCAAAGGCGCCGAAGGGCATGATCGAAACAATCTTCGCGGAAACGACGTCGCCCTCGTTGTGGTTGGCGGCGAAGACCGAGAAGACGTCCATATCCTCGGTCTTGTAACCGAGCGAAATGCGCTTCTTTTCGGGGTCGAGTTCCTTGATGTAGACCTCGATCTCCTGTCCGACCGAAACGACCTGTGACGGATGCTTGATCCGCTTCCAGGACAGTTCGGAGTTGTGGACCATACCGTCGATGCCGCCGATGTCGACGAACGCACCGTAAGAGGTAAGGTTCTTGACCGTTCCCTTGAAACGCTGACCGACCTCGAGCGTAGACCAGAGAGCCGCCTCGGCTTCCGCACGCTCGGCGCGCTTGACGATACGGATCGAGCCGAGAGCCCGTTTTCTCGTGTCGTCGAGTTCGATCAGTTTGAAACGCTGCGTGGTCCCGAGAAGAACGTTCAGATCGCCGTCCTTCGGAACTCCGCTGTGGCTTGCGGGAATGAAGATCGAGTGCTTGTCGATCGCGATCACGAGACCGCCCTTGACGATTTCGGTGACTTTTCCTTCAAGGATCGTGCCGTCTTTGTATGCCTCTTCGATCGAGATCCAACTCTTGTCGGCGTCGACGCGCTTCTTGGAAAGGGTGACCATACCCTCGCCGTCGTTGACGCGAATGACGAACGCTTTGACTTCGTCGCCGGGCTTAAACACTTCAGCAGGATTCACTTTGTCGTTATCCGCGAACAGTTGGTCGGCGGCGATGAACCCGGTCTGTTTGATACCGAGATCAAGGTAGATACCGGTGGCGTCGATAGCCGTCACGGTTCCGGTCACAGTTTCTCCTGTATGTAATGTTTTGAAAGAGTCGTTCAGCAGTTCCTCGAAGTTTTCGAGTTTCTCTTCCATGGTTTGGTATACCTCCGTAATGATACCGCCCGGTGTGGAAGCACCGGCGGTTATTGATGTACGTGAACCGGGTTTTCGCGGGACGTTTTGTAACTGATCCACCGATTCGATCAGGTACGTTTGGGGACATCTCGAAGAGCAAAGATCAAACAGATGCCGCGTGTTGGAACTCTCGCTGCTGCCGATCACGATCATGCAATCCGACGCTTCCGCCAGAGCGATGGCTTCCTTCTGCCGATTTTCCGTAACACTACATATTGTATCAAAAAAAATCGAGTTTGTATATAGTTTTTGAATTATTTTTTGAGTTTTTTTCCACAGAAGCAGGTTTTGCGTCGTCTGACTGGCAAAAACAAGCCGCTTTCCCTCGGTATGGGTGCTTTGAAGAAGTTTCTTTAACTCTTCTTCATCGGAGAAGATCGCCTTTTCTCCCTTGGCGTAGGACATGATCCCGATCGGTTCGGGGTGGGACGGGGAACCGTAGAGGAAAAAGACGGTGTCGTCGCCGGTATTTTCCGCTGCGATCTTGTGGATACGCTTGACGTTGGGGCAGGTCATATCGTACACGCGAAAAGCGGGATAGCGTTCGGCTAAAGTGAGAAGCGCTTCGTTTTGCTCCCGCGGGATCCCGTGGGCACGGATCACGAGCGCGGCTGCCCCGTCGGTTTCGGTCGACGCCGCGATCGCCTCGACTTCGTCAAACCCGACCGAACGGACGCCCCGTTCGGCAAGCGAAGACAGGTACAGCCGATTGTGGATCAGGTCGCCGAGCGTATAGATCCTGAGCCCGGGTTCCTTTAACAGTTCCTCGGTCATCTCCGCGGCGCGCTTGACGCCGAAGCAGAAGCCCGCGTTCTTTGCCAGCGTGACCATCAGGCGTTCTCGTCCTTTTCGGGGGCGGGAAGCGTTCTCTCAAAATTGCCGAGCCGGCAGATCTCGCCGAAGATCTTCGCCGCCGCTTCGCGGTATTCGGCGGAACCGCCGTTGACAAATCCGAGTTCTTCCTGCGAAAGGGGTTTGCCGATGATGATCTCGGTGCGGCGGAAGATACGGTATTTCTGCCCCTTCATTTTGATACAGATCGGAATGACCGGAACGCCCGAGCGGTAGGCGACGAGCGCCGCGCCCGACTTATACTCGGTGTCGGCGGGGTTCATACCCGGCTGACGGTGTCCCTGCGGGAAGATGGCGACCAGATTGCCGTTCGCCGTCAGTTCGACCGAGCGACGGATCGCGCCGAGGTCGGTCTTCTTCCTCTCGAGCGGGATCGCCCCGGCGGAGCGGATCAGAAAAGACAGGATCGGCACTTTAAAAAGTTCGCGCTTGGCAAGGAAATTGATCGAACGGGGAACGCTGGCTCCGATCGAGAAAATGTCGAGGATCGCGATGTGATTGGCGCAGAGGACGCCGCCGCCCGTGAGCGGGATGTTCTCGCGCCCCGTGACTTTGATGCGGTGCAGGAACCGGACGATCCAGCCGAGCGTGAAATAGAAGAACCGGTAGGAACGCCGTTCCTTCTTGATCTTTTTCTTTTTCTCGGGCGTCAGGACGTAGCGCTTGGACTTGATGATCGAAATCACGGCGGAGACAGAACCGTCGAAATCCAGATCGGACGTATCGAGCGTCACGGCGTCGGGGGCGGCGGCGAGCGGCGCGCTCTCCCGCGTCGAGTCTGCGCGGTCGCGCTCGTTCATTTCGGCAAGAACTGACTCTTCTGTCACCTCGACCCCCTTTGCCGTCAGTTCGAGGTAGCGGCGGTGGGCGCGCGCTTCGGGACTCGCTGTCAGAAAGATCTTGACTTCCGCGTCGGGGAAGATGACCGTCCCGATGTCGCGTCCGTCGAGGATCACGTCGAATTCGTTGGCAAAACCCCTTTGATAGTCAAGCAGTTTTGCACGGACCTCGGGGATCGCGGAGACGCGCGAGGCGTACATTGAGATCTCTTGCGTGCGGATCTCGTCGCCGACCTCGTTGCCGTCAAGCAGAATGATCTGCCGTCCCTGCTCGGCTCTGACGCCGATCGACAGGGCGGGAAGTGACGCGACGACGGCGTCCCGGTCCGCGGGATCGATCCCGGCTCGCTTCACGTAGAGCCCGACGGTCCTGTACAGGGCACCCGTGTCGATATACAGGAGATTGAGACGGCGGGCAACCTCTTTGCAGACGCTGCTTTTCCCGGCGCCGCCGGGGCCGTCTACGGCAATTTTGAGATGTGACATAGTCGTTACCTTCTTATTGATTATCTTTTGACGGGCACGCCGCCGCGGACTGACCCGCGAGGTACCCGGTAGAAAACGCGATCTGCAGATTGTATCCGCCCGTGTAGGCGTCGACGTCGATCACCTCGCCGGCAAAATACAGATTCTTCACGAGGCGGGACATCATAGTCTTGGGATCGATCTCCTTCACGTCGACGCCGCCGGAGGTGACGATCGCCTCCTCGATGGGGCGGAAACCCGAGACGGGAAGCGAAAAGTGCTTCAACGTATAGAGGATCCGGTTCCGTTCTGCGCGCGTCAGGACGTTGATCTTCTTTCTCGGGTCAACGTCGGAGAGTTCGAGGAACGGAAGGATCATCGTCTGCGGCAAGAGATCCCGGAGCGCGTTCTGCGCGTCCCGGTTGACGTACTTGGCAAAGTCGGAGAGGATCCGCTTTTCAAGCGTCGGTTCGTCAAGCGCCGGTTTTAAGTCGATCACGGCGCGGACGTTTTCAAACGAACGGTTGCGCAGATGCGCCGACGCCGACAGGATCATCGGTCCGCTCATGCCGAAATGGGTAAACAGCATTTCGCCGAAGTCGCGGTAGAGTTCGCGGTCCCCGTCGTAGACGGTCAAAGCAACGTTTTTGAGGGACAGCCCCTGCATCTCGGCGCAAAGCGGGGAAGGCGAGACGAGCGGGACGAGGGAAGGGATCAGCGGCGTGACGGCGTGCCCCGCGGAACGCGCGATCGCGTATCCTGAACCGTCGGAACCGGTCAGGGGATAGGACGCCCCGCCGGTCGCAAGGATCACGGCGTCAAAAGGGAGCGTACCCTCGCTTGTGACGACCCCGACGGCGCTGCCGTCCTCGATCGCGATCGCCTTCGCTTTCCGGTGCAGAAACTTGCAGTCCGAGGTATACCGGAGCAGAGCCGAAAGGATATCCGCGCTCTTATCCGACGCTGGGAAAACCCGTCTTCCGCGTTCGGTTTTGAGTTCGACGCCGAGCGAGACGAGCAGATCCTTCATATCCTGCGGGGAGAAACGGTTGATCGCCGAATAGAGGAAGCGACCGTTTTTGGTCACGTTGGGGATAAAGTCGGCGGGCGTACAGTCGTTGGTGACGTTGCAGCGACCTTTACCCGTGATCAGGATCTTCTTTCCCGGGCGGTCGTTCTGTTCGATCACGGTAACGGCGGCGCCGTTTCTCGCGGCGGTCCCTGCGGCGAGCAGTCCCGCCGCGCCGCCGCCGATCACGGCAACGCGCGGCGCGTCAGTTCTTTGCATAGACGTCGTATTCGTCCCAGACGCGTTCCAGGAGGTCGAAGCGTTCGCGGACCTCTTCGCCGCGGCGCTGCGTGACCGCGACGAGCAGGGCGTCGATGATGCTTAAGGGTGCAACGAGCGAGTCGACGAAGGACGCCATATCGCTCTGTGCCGTCAGAAGGTGATTCGCGTGTTCGGCAAGCGGGGACTGCACGCTGTCGGTGAGGGCGATCACGGTCGCTTCACGCGAGCGCGCGTATTTCAAGGCGTTGACGATCTTTCCGGAATAGCGGGGAAAACTGATCGCGATCAGGACGTCGCGCGGTCCGATCCCGAGGATCTGCTCGAAGACCTCGCTTGAACTGGTCGGTTGGACCAGGCGTACGTTGTCCTGGATCATCCCGAGGTTGAAGTTGAAGAACCCGGCGAGGAACGCCGAGGAACGGACGCCGAAGATGTAGACGTTGTCGGCGGAAACGATCGCGTCGACTGCGGCGGAGAAGGCGGCACGGTCGATCGAGTGCATCGTGTACTTGATCTTCTCCGCGTCGGACATCATCACGTTTTCGATCGGGTTGGCGCCGCCGAGACGTTCTTCTGCGATCTTGATCCGCTGGTTCGGGGTCAGTTTCGCACGGACGAGTTCCTGCACCGCGTGCTGAAACTCGGGATAACCGTCGAAGCCGAGGTCGATCGCAAAGCGGACGACGGTGGACTCGGAAACGCCCACCATCTCACTCAATTTCGCCGCCGTCATATAGGCGACCTTGTCGTAGTCGGAAAGGATTGTCTGCGCGATCTTTTTCTTTCCTTTGGAGAGTTCCGGCATCACGGACGCGATCAGTGCGGCAAGATCCTTCTTCATATTCTCCTCCCGTTATCCGAGACGTTCTGCGGCGATCTGTAACCTTGCGAGCGTTTCGTCTTTCCCGAGGATCTCCATGATCTCGGTGGCGCCGCCCGGCGTGACCGACAGTCCGGAAACGGCGGCGCGGGCAACGAAGAGAACGGCGCCCGATTTGATCCCGCTTTGTTCGGCGTAAGCCGTCAAAGCAGCGTACAGCGCGTCGTTATTCCATTCAAAGACGCCGGAGAGCGCCGAAACGATCCCGGACAGCATATCGCGGGCGACGTCCGGTGTGACCTTGTTCTTTTTGTTCTGGAAGAGTTCGGCGGCGTCGTAATCGGGCAGAGCCGAGAAAAACGCGATCTTCCCGTCGATCTCGGACAGTTTGCCGATCCGGGGCTGCACGAGCGGAAGGATCCGGTCGAGTTTGTCCATAGGGGGATTCGAAATAAAGGGAAGCGCCCGTTCTTTGAACTCTTCGGGGGTGAGTTTGCGGATATACTCGCCATTGAACCAGAGCAGTTTCTCATAGTCGAAAACCGACGGGGATTTGTTGATCCCGTCGAGCGAGAACGCCTTGGTCAGTTCGTCCAAGGTAAAGAACTCGTTTTCGGTATTCTTCGGGCACCAGCCGAGCAGGGCGATGTAGTTGACGATCGCTTCGGGCATGTATCCGTCGGCGCAGAGGTCGGCAAAACTGACCGCGCCGTGACGCTTCGAGAGTTTGGAGACCGTGCCGTCCTCGCCTCTGCCCATCAGAAGCGGCAGATGAACGAAAACAGGTCTCTGCCAGCCGAACGCGTCGTAGAGCAGAGCGTATTTCGGCGTGGACGTCAGGTATTCGCTCCCGCGTACGACGTGCGTGACGCCCATCAGATGGTCGTCCACGACGTGGCAGAAGTTGTAGGTGGGATAGCCGTCGGCTTTCATCAGGATCTGATCCTGCAGTTCCTTGTTCTCGGTGCTGATGGTGCCGAACACGGCGTCCTCGTAGGTCGTGGTCCCCTCGAGCGGGATCTTCTGACGGATGACGTAGGGGATCCCCGCCTTCAGGTTGGCTTCGACTTCCTCTTTCGGCAGATCGCGGCAATGGCGGTCGTAGCCGCCGCCGACGCCGTCCTCTTCGTGCAGGCTTTCGAGCCGTTCCTTGGAGCAGAAGCAGTAGTACGCGGCGCCGCGTTCGACCAGTTCTTTGGCGTAGCGGAGATAGATCTCCTTACGCTCGGACTGGATATACGGGCCGTTTGCGCCGCCGACGCCCGGTCCTTCGTCGTAGCGAAGCCCCGTGACCTTCAGCGTGTCGATGATGACGTCGGTCGCCCCTTCCACCAACCGCTCGCGGTCGGTGTCCTCGATCCGAAGGATAAAGGTCCCGTCGCTGTGCTTCGCGATCAGGTAGGAATAGAGCGCCGTCCTGAGATTTCCGATATGCATATAGCCCGTCGGGCTGGGGGCGAACCGTGTAACGACGTTTCGATTGATCATTTCGTGAATGGCTCCTTTGGCGTCATAATATCTCTATGATATTTTATCATAGAAAGCGCCTTTCGTCAATCGGCAAAACCACTGAAAACAGAGAGATGTGGCTGCTGACCGTCAGCGACACGGAAGCCGGCGATCCCGATGCCCGGCATGAAGGCTTCCGCCAGCAGCAGGCCAAAGCCCGCCAGAAAGAACAGGATCAGCGGCAGGTTGCTACTCAGAAACTCCATCGAAACAAGCCTCCTTTCTTTTCAGCTTCGGAAACAGAATAACATGATTCTTCCGCTCCGTACAGGGTGAAAAAAGCAAAATATCCGCGCATATTTTGCGATCTGTCAGAACAGGACGCTCAGAGCCTGCATAACCGTATCCACGCCCAGGAGCTTTACACCTTCGGGGAGAGTTTTGATCCGCCGGGCGTTTTCCTTCGGGATCACCAGGGTGGTAAAACCAAGACGGGCGCATTCCGCCACACGGCGCTCGCACTGGGGAACGGTGCGCACCTCGCCCGCCAGACCGACCTCTCCCATCACGGCGACATCCGCCCCGACAGCC
>CACYZS010000045.1 GCA_902778985.1 uncultured Ruminococcus sp. | reverse complement strand
TCGACCGTCCCGTTACGCTTCCCCGCGTGAAAATCGAAACGCGGAACGAGGATCCGGTCCCCTGAAAACGCCGCCTCGATCACCCGGGACAGCGCCGTCATATCGAGCGTGTCGGGCGAATCGAAGTCGATTTCGGCGCCGGTCTTCTCGGCGCGTTCGAGCAGTTCCGCGCGGCTGAGGAAGAAATCGTCGAGGGAGATCGTATGAACGCGTCTGCCGCTCTTTTCAAGCGCGGCGTCGAGCATTTCGGCGGTCGTGGTTTTGCCCGAACAGGTCGGACCCGCGACCGTAACGACGCGCACGTCATAGTTAAACCCAAGGGAATTAACCGCGTCCTCGATGCGCGTCTGAAACGCGCGGTCCTCACGCAGAACGAGGTCGCGCTTTTCCTCTTCGTCTTTGAAGTTTATCGTGATTTTTTTCATATGCGTATTCTATGCGGGATCGCCTTGGCTTATGACGGATCCCCGTCCAGATCGGGCGAGAAGAAACGTAAGATCTTCTCTCGTAGCGGCAATTCGCTCCCGTCGGCGGCGCCATCACGGATCCGGTCGGCGTCGCGCAGGTATTCGTAGGGGTATTTCGGGGTAAAGAGACGGACGATCCGCGACCGCCCTTCCTTCGGGAGACGGTAATCGACCAGTTTCGTGACGGCGCCGGCACCGATCCCGAAGATCGAGTGCAGTTCTTCCATCATGAAGATATTGTACATTCCCTCGTGCCCTTCCAGGGCGTATCCGACGTTTTCGAGGTTCCCGACGGTATTCTTCTGTCGGTACATATAGTAGGGCTTATACCCCGCGAATTTGGTCTTCAGTTGCGAGTACGAAACGCACTTGACGGCATCCCCGCCCGAGAGAGAATACACCCCGCTGTTCTCGCGCAGAATGTCCGCCGCGCGTTTGACGCAGAAGGTATGTACCGTCAGGTTGGTCGGCGCGAGTTCGATCACGCGGTCGATCGCCGCCGAGAAGTTGCCGAAGTTATCGCCCGGAAGTCCGGCGATCAGGTCGACGTTGACGTCGCGGATCCCCGACGCCTGCGCGATATCGTACGCACGGAAGAAGTCTGCGACGGTGTGCTTTCGTCCGATCGACTCCAAGATCTCCTCGGAGAGGGTCTGCGGGTTGACGCTGATCCTTGTGACGCCGTATTCCTTCGCGATCTTCAGTTTTTCCTTCGTGATGGTGTCGGGACGCCCGGCTTCAAGCGTAAACTCCATCAGCGTCGCGGGATCGACCTGTTTTGTGATCTCTCCGAGCAGAAAACGCAACTGCGACGGCGACAGGGTCGTGGGGGTCCCCCCGCCGATATAGACGGTGGCGACGCGCTTTCCGAGTCTCCGGATCATATCGAACATGGAGGCAAGATCCTTCGCCAGCATCTTCAAATAATCCGGGATCAAGGAAAGAAGGCGCGGAGAAGTATAGGATACGAAGGAACAGTAAGCGCACCGGGACGGGCAGAACGGGATTGAGATATACACGCTGCACAGATTCCTATCCAGTTTCTTGCACAGACGCATTTCGGTCCCCGCCACGCTCACGGCGAGCGCCGCTTTCTGCGGGTTTAAGAAGTATTCGTCGCGAAGGATCTGGCGCGAACGAAGGATACCGTGTCCGGTATTGAGCAACTCGGTTGCGACCTTCGAGGGACGCACGCCGGTTAAGATCCCCCACGGCGGAATATGCCCGAAATACTGTTTCCCCGCGCCGAACACGGCGCGACCGACCGCGATCTTGTCGACGCGGTCAATGGGAAAATTATCGTCGGGGGAAACGCGTTCGTCGGCTGAGACCGTCTTGTTTCGGTAGGTCAATTCCGCGTGGGCTACCGCGGTTCCGTCGTCCTCGCGGGAGCAGGTGACCGAAAGGATCGGGTTATCGGGCGTTTCCTGCTCGTTTTCCCCGAACTTCGCCCCGGGGAAAAAGACCATTCCGAGCGTTTGGACGTAATAGGGATTGATCCCGTCCTGTAAGCGAAGGATCATGATTTCGGTTCCTTTCTCAACACGGCGGAATCCATCACGATCGTGATCGGACCGTCGGCTGTCGTTTGGATCTGCATATCGGCGCCGAATACGCCTGTTTTGGTGGGAACGCCTGCGTCTATCACGAGTTGCACGAACCGACAATAAAGACGATCCGCCTCGGCAGGGGGCGCGGCGCGAAGGAAATCGGGGCGGTTGCCGTGGCGGTAATTCGCCGCGAGCGTAAAGTTGGAAACGACCATAACTTCCCCGCCGACGTCGGCAAGAGAACGGTTCATCTTTCCGTTTTCGTCGGAGAAAACGCGCAGTTTGACGATCTTGTCTGCGAGCAGTTTCGCATCGGTCTCGTCGTCCCCCGAAAGCACGCCGAGAAGCACGAGAAACCCGTGGCGGATCTCGGAGTAGGGCGCGCCGTCTGCAACGAGAGATGTTTTCAATACTCTCTGGATCACAGCGATCATCGGCTTATCCCCCGTACCCGCGGCCGACCGACTCGACGGCGCTGACGGTCTTCAGTTTGGAGACGATCGAATAGAAATGCTCGACGCTGCGGCACCCGACCTTGAGGTTCAGGATCGCGGTGTCGGCGCCGGGTTTGGACGAAGACGAAACGCTGAGCACGAACACCTTCATATCGGCAAGAGCCTTGGTGATCTCTGCAAGCACGCCCATCTCGTTGCGGACACGGATCTGCAGGTTGGCTTCGTACACCCCGCGTTCGTCCCCGCCGGTACCGAGGGCGTTCTCCCACATGGCGTTCACCCATCTGCCGGAGAACTCGGCTTTTCCGCGGTTCTCAATGACCTTCGGGCAGTCGGTCTTATGGATCGAGATCCCGTACCCGCGCGTCACGAAACCGATGATGTCGTCGCCCGGAAGCGGGTTGCAGCACTTCGCGAACTTGACCTCGCAACCGTACTCGCCGTCGATCACGACGCCGCTGCCGCTCTTCAGGTTATGCGGCTTGCCCTGCGAAACGGGCACGAGTTCTTCTTCGTTCTTCTTCTCTTCGGTCTCGATCTGCGGCACAATCCGCTCGAACTCGTCGTGCAGACGCGTGGACAGGCGCGAGATCGAAAGTCCTCCGAACCCGATCGTATTGTAGAGATCGTCCGCCCCCTGGATCCCGAGACGGTGCGAGACGTTCTCCACGATCTGCAGCCGTTCTGCTTCGGTAAAGGGACGCCCGTAACGACGGAGTTCCTTGTCGATCTCTGCTTTCCCGAGTTCGATGTTCTCGGCTCTCTGTTCTTTCTTGAACCAAGAACGGATCTTGTTCTTGGCTTCCCCGGTCTTGACGATCTTCAACCAGTCGCGGCTCGGTCCTTTTGAGGCGTTCGAGGTGATGATCTCGACGATCTCGCCGTTCTGCGGCACGCGGTCGATCGGAACGATCATACCGTTTATCTTCGCGCCAACCATCTTGTTCCCGACGGCGGAATGGATCGCGTAGGCAAAGTCGATGACCGTCGAGCCGAGCGGCAGAGAGATCACGTCGCCTTTAGGCGTGAAAACGAAGGTCTCGTCGTGGAAAATATCGGTCTTGAAACTACGCATGAACTCGTCGGGATCGCGGGTGCTGTCGTCGGCTTCCAGAAGACTGGAGATCCAGCGGAGTTTCTCGTCGATATCCTCTTTCGAGGTCTCGCCCGACTTGTACTTCCAGTGCGCCGCGATACCGTATTCCGCCACCTGATGCATCTCGTAGGTACGGATCTGCACCTCGAACGGGATGCCGTCGTGCCCGATGACCGTCGTGTGCAGAGAGCGGTACATATTGGGTTTCGGCGTGGAAATATAATCCTTGAACCGTCCCGGGATCGAGTTGAACATCTCGTGGATCAAACCGAGAACGGTATAACACTCGAGTTCGGTCTCGACGATGATCCGGAGCGCGTAAAAGTCGTAGATCTCATCCAGACTCTTGTTCTGATTGTACATCTTGCGGTAGATCGAGTAGACCGTCTTGACGCGCCCCTCGAGCGTAAAGCGGATGTTGCTCTCGGAAAGACGCTTTTCGATCATCTGCTTCGCCTTCTCGATCAGATCCTGGCTCTGCCCGTACTTCTGACGGATCGAGTCGTTGATCTCCTTATAACCGATCGGGTCGAGGTAGGAGAGCGACAGGTTCTCGAGTTCCTGCTTGATCTTTTGCATACCGAGGCGGTGAGCAAGCGGGGCGTAGACGTACATGGTCTCGAGCGCGATGTCGCGCTGACGGTCCTCTCTCTTCGCCGACAGGGTGCGCAGATTGTGCAGACGGTCGCAGAACTTGATGAAGATGACGCGGATATCCTTGGTCATGGCGAGCAGCATCTTGCGGATGTTCTCGATGTGCTGTTCTTCCTTGTCCGCGACCGAGACCACCATGATCTTGGTCAGCCCGTCGACCAGGAGCGCCACCTCTTCCCCGAACTTCTGGCAGATGATGTTGGTGTTGGTCTTATCCGAGCAATCTTCGACCGTGTCGTGCAGAAGCGCGGCGCAGATCGAGTCGGTATCCAACCCCATCTCCGCCACGATCTCCGCGACCGCGATCGGATGGCTGATATAGGGCTCGCCGCTCAGGCGGAACTGACCTTCGTGAAGATCGGCGGCGTAGGCGTACGCTTCTTTGATCTTCTCGACGTCGTACTGTTTTCCGCTCTTTTCAAGCAGGGCGAGCAGATTGGCGATTTGTTCGTACATATAAACTCCCGGAAACGCGCTTTATACCGAAGCGAGCCGTTTCACATTAGCAAGGATTGTCGAATGTTCGAGGTCGACCTTTCCGTCTGTTTTTGCTAGGTCGATCTTCAAAAGGTCTTCCCCCTCGGACGTGATCTTGATCAACCCGGTCTCCTCAAAGATCCGCAGGATCAGACCGAGTTTAAGGTAGCCGAAAGGAGACGCAGGATCCGCCGTCAGGCGCGCCGACATACCGCGCATGGAAAAGAACTTCTCTCCCATTGAAACGGTATCCCGGATCAACCGGTAAACGGCGACAAAATCGCCCCGCTCGGGGACCGGAACGGCGATCCCGTCGGGCTTCTCTCCCGCGAGGATCCGTGCGAGCGCCGCGCGTTCAACGTCCGCGCGCTCGACCGTTCTCTTTGAGCGTTTGCTGTCCTTGACGATCAACTGGACAGAGCGCCGCCCGGCGTATTCGTTGATGCCGAGCGAGTAGTACAGGTCGACCTTCTCACCGACGTAGACGTCAAGGGCGGACTCGGGCGTCCGGAAGAGCATCGCCTCGAAGGTGAGATCCCCCATGCCGACCAACATTTTGATATGTTTGCCGCCGCTGACCGGAATAATCTGGCGGACGACCAGATCGCGCGAAACGAAGAAGGGCGGCGGGTTGTTGGTGCCGAAGGGCTCCATTTTCGAGATCTCTTCCACAAGCGAAAGCGTGATCTCGTTCCCCGTCAGTTCGCAATCGGCGTCAAGGGTCGGAATGATCGCTTCGCGCGTGATGCGCTCGCGGGCGTACGCGTTGATGCGCTCCTTGAACTCGGGAAAATCGCCGCGTTTGATCGAAAGTCCGGCGGCAAGTTCGTGCCCGCCCGATTTGGTCAGGATATCCGAGCAGGAACAGAGTGCCTCGAAGAGGTTCAACCCCTTGACGCTTCTGCCCGATCCCCTGCCGACGTCGTCGGGCGACGGATAGGGTTCCTTCTTATCCTTGAACGAAACAAGAATGGTAGGGAGACCGACGTGCTCGGTGACGTGAGAGGCGACAACGCCGATCACGCCGCAATGCCATTCGTCGGAGCAAAGAACGATTACGGGATCCTTTTCAAAGTCGTGGTCGGCCTCGAGCATAGCGTAAACGTCTCGCTCGATCCGCGCTTCCTCTTCCTGCCGTTCGCGGTTGGTGTCGCAGAGCACTCCGGCAAGTTCGCTTGCCCGTTCGGGGGTATCCGCCAACAGGAACTCAACGGCAAGAGAAGCGGAACGGACGCGGCCGACGGCGTTGATGCGCGGGGACACGTTGTAACTGATGAACTGCGACGTGACCGCCTGTTTTTTGGTCTTCTTGGACTTATCGCGCTGATCGCCTTTCGCTGCGATGGTCTCCAACAGCGCGGCGATCGACGGACGCGGTCTCTTCTCGATCATTTCAAGACCGAGTTTGACGAGCAACCGGTTCTCCCCGACGACCGGAACGACATCGGCGATGGTGCCGAGCGCGACGAGATCGCAACAGGAGATGGCGACCGTATTGACCGCCGTGATGCGGTCTGCGCCGGTCAACGCCTCTTCGAGCGCACAGAGCAGTTTGAAGACCACGCCGACGCCGGCAAGCGACTTGAAGGGGTACGAGCAGTCCGCGCGTTTTGGATTGACGACCGCGACGGCGTCGGGTATGCTCTTCCCGCATTCGTGGTGATCGGTCACGACGAAATCGACGCCGAGTTCCTTCGCCCGTTCGACTTCGTCAATCGCGGAAATACCGGTATCGACCGTCACGATCAGTTTCGTGCCGTCCCGGGCGATCCGCTCGACCGCGTCGAGGGAAACGCCGTATCCTTCACCGGTCCTCTCGGGGATATAGTAGGAAACGTCCGCGCCCTTTTCCCGCAGATAGAGCCAGAGGATCGAGACGCTGGTCACGCCGTCGGCGTCGTAATCGCCATAGATCGTGATCTTCTCACGTTCGGAAAGCGCCCGTTTGATCCGATCGGTCGCGTTTTTCATATCCGCGAGCGCGAAGGGATCACCGAGTATTTCGTTTGCAAGGGAAAAGTACGCTCTCGCGTCTTCCGGCGTGCGGTAGCCGCGGTTCCAGAGCAGACGCGAGACGACGGGATCAATCCCGAGCGCCTGCGTCAACGCCTCTTTACCTGCGACCGCCTCGGGCGAAAGATCGTCGAGAATACGCCAACGCTTTTCCCCTTTGATCTCAAATGAAGCGGAACCCATTATAACCTTGTGAGCAGATCGCTCTGCCTTTCATATTAATCGATGTAAGTGACGTCAGAACGCCGCGAAGCGCGACATCAGGGCGACGGCTGTGCGGCAACCGTCGGATGCGGACGAGGTGATCCCGCCCGCGTATCCCGCGCCTTCACCGCAGGGATAGACGTTATCGAAGCCGATCGCCGTCCGATCTTCACCGCGTTTGATCCGTACGGGAGAACTGGTCCTTGTCTCGGGCCCCGTCAGGATCGCGTCGTCGGAAGAAAATCCCCGGATCCGACGGTCAAACGCGCGGATCCCGCGACCGAGACCTTCCACAACGAAGGACGGAAGATATTCGTTCGGATCGACGATCCTGACGTCCCCGTCAAGGTAGGACGGAACGACGCTTCCGACCGCACGGGATACTTTCCCCGCCAAAAGATCGGCGACCGTAACGGCGGGAGCGACGTACCTGCCGCCGCCAAATTGATACGCGGCGCGTTCGATCTTCCGGCGGAACTCGATCGCCCCTTGGGGCGTATTCCCGAAATCGTCTTCAAAAACCGAGACGCAGACGGCGGAATTCGCGTTTCTGCCGTTCCGCGCGTGGTAGGACATACCGTTGACGACGACGGTCCCTTCTTCGCTTGATCCGCAGACGACTTCCCCTCCGGGACACATACAGAACGTGTAGACGCCCCGGGTGGAAGTATCGCACGACAGATTGTATTCAGCGTGTCCGAGCGCGGGATGACCCGCGAACGAACCGTAGAGTGCGCGGTCGATCAACTCCTGCGGGTGTTCGATACGCATTCCGACCGAAAAGGGCTTCGGTTCGACTTTAAACCCGTCAGACAGCAGACGAAGGAACAATTCCGACGCGCTGTTTCCGACAGCGAGGATCAGTGCGCCGCAGGGAATCTCGCCGCGGTTTGTCGAAACCGAAACGGCGGAACCGTTCACGGTTTTGACGCCCGTAACCTCGGTATGAAAACGAAACTCGACGCCCGAAGACGTGAGGTGGTCGATCATTTTGGAAAGAACGCCGCGCAGACGGTCGGTCCCTACGTGCGGACGTG
>CACYZS010000044.1 GCA_902778985.1 uncultured Ruminococcus sp. | reverse complement strand
CTTTCGCACAAACTCGCGAAACGCCTGACCGAGGTCCGGAAAAACGGAACGCTCCCGTATCTGCGCCCCGACGGGAAAACGCAGGTCACGGTCGAATACGAAAACGGCAAACCCGTTCGCGTCGATACGGTCGTCGTTTCGTCCCAGCACGATCCCGACGTCGAGATGAAAAAACTGCGCCAAGATATCCGGCGCGAGGTGATCGACGCCGTGATCCCCGCGTCGCTTCTGGACGGAAAAACAAAGGTCTTCATCAACCCGACAGGTCGGTTCGTTCTCGGCGGTCCCGCCGGGGATACGGGACTTACCGGGCGGAAGATCATCGTCGATACCTACGGCGGATATTCCCGCCACGGCGGCGGCGCCTTCTCGGGCAAGGACCCGACCAAGGTCGACCGTTCCGCCTCTTACGCTGCGCGCTATCTGGCAAAGAACGTCGTGAAGGCGGGGCTCGCCTCCCAGTGCGAAGTGCAGATCGCCTACGCGATCGGCGTGGCAAGACCGGTTTCACTTATGGTCGATACTTTCGGTACCGGCACCGTTTCGGACGACGCGATCGCCGACGCGCTCTCGAACCTCGTCGATCTCCGTCCCGCCGCCGTGATCCGCAAATTCGATCTTTGCCGCCCGATCTACAGTCCCTTTGCCGCCTACGGGCACATGGGACGCGAGGATCTTTCGGCTCCGTGGGAGGCGTGCGATCTTTCGCCCGCCCTGAACCGCGCGCTCGGGAAGTAAAGCGCATATACTGCCGTCGGGGGTGACGGCTACGGTATATCTTTGGATCTGGATCTCGTTTATCACGGTCTACGGTTTTTACACATTCATTCTCACTTTGAGAGAACGGTACGCGGCGATCCTCTGTAAAAGGGGAAACGGACGCGCGCCGGACGACGGGGAGGGGGAGCGATCCCGCCTCCTCGCTTTGCCAAAAAAACAAGACGAAAGGACTGATGGTTACGGTAAGGAAAAAGAAAACGACGGCGCACCAGGTCGACCGGAACGCTCGCGAACTGACCGGGACCGTCGAGGGGATCGTCTACCAAAATAAACTGAACGACTACACCGTGCTCGACCTCGCGACCGACGAGGGGGAACTGATCACGGCGGTCGGTCAGATGCCGTACGTCGGCGAAGGGGAGCGCGTCAAACTCCTCGGCGAGTGGACGCGGCACAGCGACTACGGCGAGCAATTTTCGGTCACCTTTGTCGAAAAACTCCTGCCGACCGGGGCAAACGAGATCCTGAAGTACCTTTCGTGCGGAAACGTGCGCGGGATCGGTCCCGTGACAGCCCTGAAGATCGTCAACCGCTTCGGCGACGATACCTTCGGCGTAATCGAACAGCACCCCGAATGGCTTTCGGATATTCCCGGCATTTCCAAGAAAAAGGCGGCGGAGATCAGCGAATCATTCCGCGACCAGGCGGGGATTCGCGAACTGATGGTTTTCTGCCAGAACTATATCGGTTCGACCTCGATCTCGCACATCTACGAGAAGTGGGGTAGCCGTGCGGTCGGCGTGATCCGCGAGAACCCCTATATACTCTGCGAAGAGATCGATTCGATCGGTTTTGAACGCGCCGACGTCATCGCGCGAGATCTCGGCTTTCCCATGGATTCTCCCGAACGGCTCGCGTCGGGCGTCGCTTACGTTCTCCGTTTCAACGCTTCGGTGAACGGGCACGTCTGCCTTCCCATCGATCGGTTGGTCGACGCTGCGTCGGAGGAACTCCGGGCGTCCTGCGACGTGATCCGCCAAACGATTCAGACGATGAAGGAAAACGGAAAACTCTCGGGATATACGATCGGGGAGACCGAGTATATCTTCGCGCAGGAATACGGCAGGGACGAGGAGATCGTGGCGCGGAGACTGGTCGCGCTCGACCGATCCGCAACAGACGTTTCGGCGGATAATATCGACCGCCTGATCGACCGGACCGAAAACGAGTTTTCCATCAAGTACAGCAAGGATCAAAGGGAGGCGATCTTCGAGGCGTTCCGTCGCGGCGTCCTGATCGTGACGGGCGGTCCCGGCACCGGGAAAACCACCCTGATCCGCGCGCTTCTCCGCATTTACGGTCTGCTCGGGTTCAAGTGCGCGCTCGCCGCGCCGACCGGACGCGCTGCAAAACGGATGTCCGAAGCGACGCAGGAAGAGGCGAAGACCATCCACAGGATGCTTGAAATGCAGAAGGGAGACACCGCCCGCCCCCGGTTCCTCAAGAACGACTCCGATCCGCTCAAAGAGAACGTGTTCGTCGTCGACGAGGCGTCGATGATCGATCTTCCGCTGATGGCGGCGCTTCTGCGCGCGATCCGGATCGGTTCTCGTCTGGTCCTGATCGGCGACTCGGGGCAACTTCCGTCGGTCGGATGCGGCAACGTGCTTGCCGACCTGATCGCGTCGGGCGTGTTCTCGACCGTCCGGCTTACCGAGATATTCCGGCAGGAAAAGGGAAGTCTGATCATCTCGAACGCGCACAGGATCCACTCGGGGGAACTCCCGCAACTCTCCAAGGATTCAAAGGACTTCTTCTTCGTGCTCCGACCCGAAGAAACCGATATTCCGGGGACCGTCGTCGAACTGATCAACGAGCGGCTGCCGCGTACCTATTCCGAAGAGATCCGGGAGCAGATCCAGGTTATTACGCCGTCGCGGCGCGGCAAAGCCGGGACCATCCAGTTGAACGCGCTTCTGCAGAACTGGTTGAACCCCCCGTCCAAAAAGAAAAAGGTGCTCCGTTTCCGTGATTTCCTTTTCCGCGAGGGCGACAAGGTCATGCAGACCAAGAACAACTACGATACCGAGTGGGAAAAGGACGGCTACGAGGGCGTAGGCGTGTTCAACGGCGATATAGGCGTCATCCGTTCGATCGATATGGCGAACGAGAATATGACCATCGACTTCGACGGGCGGATCTCGGTCTACCGCCGCGAGCAGTTCGAGGAACTCGAGCACGCCTACGCGATCACGGTCCACAAGAGCCAGGGAAGCGAGTATCCGGTCGTTTTGATGCCGCTCTACTACTGCGGCACGATGCTCCAGTCGCGCAACCTGCTTTATACCGCCGTGACGCGGGCGAAAAAGATGGTGATCCTCGTCGGGCGGGCGGATATTCTCGAGTATATGGTGAAGAATAATCGGCAGGAAGTGCGCTATACTTGCCTTTGTGATCGGCTCCGTCGGGGGTGCTTCGGGAACGGGCGATAATCCCTCGGAAAAAAACCGAAGAATGTCGGTTTTGCATATTGCAAAACAGTCGGCTTTATTGTATAATAGTTTTACTTATCCGAAAAAATTACCGGGATTATTGTTCCGGAAGAAAGGAAACCGCACCGTGATACAGAAGAGAGCAGGATTGGATCTCGGCGCCGCCAATTTACTGGCGACGGTGACCGGCGACGGGATCGTTTTACGCGATCCGGCTGCCGTTGCGATCGACCGTACGACGGGGCAGGTCCTTTATTACGGTGCAAAAGCCGAGGGGATCCTCGACGCGCTTCCCGCAAACGTTTCGCTTTTCCGTCCGTTCCGCGACGGTATGGTCTCCGAACTCGACCTGACGCAAAAGATCGTTTCGGCGATCGTAGGCGATCATCTTTCGGGGATCCAGCACGTCATGCTGACCGTTCCTTGCTCGACGTCCGAGATCGAGGAAGGGGCGCTCGCGGAAGTGATGGGGCAGAGCGGGATTCGCTATCCGCATACGGTGTACGCCCCGGTCGCAGCGCTCGCGGGATCGGGCAGCGGGATCACGGATATGGTGCTGTCGGTCGTTTGCGGCGCGACGGTGACCGATATCGCCCTGATCTGCGACGGCGAGATCGTCTACATGAAGTCGGTGCCGACGGCGGGCGAGGCGTTCGACCGCGCGATCGTCAACTACATAGAAAACGAACGCGGCTTGAAGATCACGCTCCGCACCGCGGAGAGTATCAAAATGACCGTCGGTACGGTCTGGAACGAAGGCGTGCATCAGGAGATGCAGGCGCAGGGATACAAACCGAACGACGACAAGACGCCCGTGCCCTTTACCGTGAAGAGCGAAGAGATGTTCCGTGCGCTCGAAGAACCGACCGCCGGGATCCTTGAGGCGGTGTGCGTCGCGATCTCGCACGTCCCGACCAAATTCGTTCCGCGCGTGTTTGAAAACGGGATCCTGCTTTCGGGCGGTACCGCACAACTCGAGGGGCTTGACCGTATGATCTCGGGCGTGACCGGCGTTCGCACGATCCGGGTATCCAATCCCGTGACCGCCGTTGCGACCGGGACCGAGACCATCCTGAACTATATCGGCGTGCGCGGCATCGCGACCGTGCGAAACCTCTCGGCGCTTTATCTCACCAAATGCCGTTCGTCTCTTTGATCGACGGCGAATATCATTGTAAACACATTGTTTAGATAAAGAAAGGAAAGCGGGAATGTCTAAAAAGGACAGAAGACAGTTGATGATCAGGATCGGCGCGATCGTTCTCGCCGTTCTGATGGTTGCGGGACTGGCGACGGTTCTCCTCTATCAAATCTTTTTGAAATAATAAAAACTCCCGACGATACCGTCGGGAGTTTTTATGTGTTCGGTTTACTTCTGGAAAGAAGAGTTCATATCCACGGGGGCGGCGGGCGTCGCCGTATGTTTGACGTAGGTCGAGTTCCGGATCTTTTCTTCCAGCGCCTTGTAGTAACCCTCGTGGTCGAAGTTGTTCGTGTCGACCCACTTTTGTCCCTGCCAGTCGGAATAATAGAAAGCGTCGGCAAGGGTCAGTTCGTTGATGCATTCGACGCCGGGGGAAAGCAGGGGAGTACCGCAGCAGACGGCGGACGCGAAATCCTCGAGCAGCGCGTCGTGCTGCTGCATTCCGAGTTTCGGCGTCTCGATCTTGATCTTCTCGTTCTTGATGGTGGGGAAGACGGCGGTGTTCGTCTTGTTGAACTCGCGTTCCGAAACCTCGTTGCGCCAGAAGATCAATTCGTCGTTCTCGAGCACGATCTTACCCATATCGCAGGAGATTTCGAGACGGTTGGTCCCGGGCATCTCGCCGGTCGACGTGGTGTAGATGCCGACAGTCCCGCTCTTGTACTTCATCAGGACGCTCACGTCGTCGTCGACCTCGATATCGTAGTACTTTCCGTAGTCGATGGTCGAGAGGACCTCGTCGGGCATACCGAACATCCACTGGAACAGGTCGATGTTGTGCGGGTTCTGGTTGACGATGGTGCCGCCGCCTTCGAGTTTCCAGGTCGAGCGCCACGAACTGCTGTCGTGATACGCCTGCGGACGGTACCAGTTGGTCACGATCCAGACGACCTTCTTGATCTGTCCGAGTTCACCCGACTGAACCATCTCGCGGATCTTGCGGAAGGTGGGATTGGTCCGCTGCTGAAAACCGACGCAGAAGACCTTGCCGCTCTTCTTCGCGGCTTCGATCATGTGCAACCCCTGCAACGTGTAGACGGCGCCGGGTTTCTCGCAGTAGACGTGAAGCCCCGCTTCGAACGCTTCCACGGTGTACTTCTCGTGGTCGTAGTGGGGGACCGCGATCAAAATCGAATCGCAAAGTCCGCTCGCGATCATTTCCTCGCCGGTTTTGAACTGCGGGATACCGGGAAGGTTCTCGTCGCACGTAGCGAGTTTTGCCGGATCGGTATCGCAGACCGCGGCAAGTTCCATGTGCGGGACGTTTCCTTTCAGAATCCGTTTGGCGTGCGACATCCCCATATTACCCATGCCGAGCACGCCGATCCTTGTTTTGTTCATTCGATAGTTGCCCCTTTCTTCGGACGATTGATCCATTTACAAAAAGTATAGCATACCGGGACCGAAAAATCAATTGTGCTGCTTGCGGTTTTTGGAAGATTTTTTGAAAAAAGATTGCAAGAATTGCTTTTTGTGAGAGAACGACCGTTTTCCGTCATTACGGCAAATTGACGAAACGGGGAACGGTTTGGGGAGCGTCCGGGCGGCGTTTGCGTCCCCTGAAACAGGTATTTCAACGAAAAATGAACAATTCTATACAAAAACAGAGCAGGTACGTTTTCCCCGACTTGTACGCATTGACGGATTTTTTAACAAAATGCGAATAACTTTGTGCAAAATGCGGATTGCTTTTCGCGCGCGTTTCCTGTATAATATTCTCGTAATAACAACGAACCAGTCGAAGAGTTGACCAGAGGTCCCGATCCGACGGTTTTTCGTTTTTTTGAAGCGGTCATTTTCCATACATACGGTTACCTGAAGCGTTGCTTCTGTAATAAAATTTATGGAGGAAAAAGAAATGTTCAAGAAAATTCTCGCGCTTACCCTGACGGTCGTTATGATCGCCGCCCTCTGCGTCTCTTTCGCGTCCTGCGGCAAGAAGAGACTCGGTGAAGGCGAGGAGATCCTGCCCCGCAAAGCGATCTCCAGCACCGTGACCGTCCCCGCCGATTTCAAGATTGGTCTCATCACTCTTCACGACGAAAACTCCACCTACGACAAGAACTTCATCGACGCGTTCAAGCAGGTCTGTGAAGGCATGGGGATCGCCAAGGAGAACTACTTCATCGTCTCCAACGTTCCCGAAGGCGACGAGTGCTACGACACTGCCGTTGACCTTGCGAAGAACAAGGGCTGCAAAGTGATCTTTGCCGACTCCTTCGGCCACGAGGCTCATATGCTGAAGGCAGCAAAAGAGTACCCGAACGTTCAGTTCTGCCATGCGACCGGTACCTCTTCCAAGTACCTCAGCGATCCTACGATCACGAACTTCCACAACGCTTTTGCCGCTATCTACGAAGGCAGATACATTGCCGGTATCGTCGCCGGTAAGAAACTCAACGAGATGATCGATTCCGGCAAGATCAAAGCCGAAGATGCCGTGATCGGTTACGTCGGCGCGTTCACCTATGCGGAAGTTATCTCCGGTATGACCTCCTTCTATCTCGGCGCCCGTTCGGTTTGCCCGAGCGCGACCATGAAGGTTCGTTTCACCGGTTCCTGGTATGATCCGGCTGCCGAGCAGGAAGCCGCCAACGCTCTGATCACCACCGATAAGTGCGTTCTGATCTCCCAGCACGCCGACTCTCTCGGCGCTCCCACCGCTTGCCAGAAAGCGGGCGTCCCGAACGTTTCTTACAACGGCTCGACCTACTCCGCCGGCAAGGACACCTGGCTCGTTTCCTCCGCGATCAACTGGGCTCCTTACTTCCAGTACATCATCGAAGAGACCGTTAAGGGCAACGCCTTCGCTACCGACTGGACCGGCACCATTGCCGACAACGCCGTCGTTATCTCCGGTCTGAACCTCGACGTCATCGCCGAAGGGACCGAGGAAGCCGTCGCTGCCGCCGTTGCCGGATTCAAAGCCGGAACGCTCCACGTTTTCGATACCAGCAAGTTCACCGTTGGCGGTCAGACTCTGACCGAGTATCTTGCCGACGTTAACGGCGACTTCCAGGAGACCGGGAACCAGAACGTTATCCACGACGGATACTTTGACGAGTCCAACGCGACCAGTTTCCGTTCGGCTCCGTACTTCGATCTCGAGATCGACGGTATCACCCTGATCAACAGAAACTACGGCGACTGATCCGAACAAACACTTTGCGGCGGACGCCGTATCCCACGGGGCAAAGAAATTTGCCCCGTGGTAACTCTTTTTCTTGGCAGGAGACGCTATGGACAACGGACTTGCTTTACAACTGAAAGGGATCACGAAACGCTTCGGCACGAAGGTCGTTGCGAACAAAAACGTGAGCCTTGATCTCCGTTACGGCGAGATCCTTGCCGTTCTCGGTGAAAACGGAAGCGGAAAGACTACCCTGATGAATATGATCTCCGGGATCTACTATCCCGACGAAGGTCAGATCTTTGTCAAAGGGGAAGAGGTCGAGATCCGTTCTCCGAAGGACGCGTTCAAATACAAGATCGGTATGATCCACCAGCACTTCAAACTGGTGGACCTGTTCACTGCGACCGAGAACATCATTCTCGGTATCGACGACGGT